>CAYSGP010000160.1:0-5678 GCA_964430095.1 uncultured Ignavibacteriaceae bacterium | reverse complement strand
TTCCCGTTGGTAGCAATTACAAGATCACCATAAAACGGCGAATCCGCAGTTTTGGAAGCGTCACTAAGAATTTTTAAAGTCCCATTAATTGAGAATTGGGAAGAAACAATATCGAATCCGTCTAATGTCAGATTACCGCTTCCGGTCATTTTACCGCCGTTCTTTGTCTCAGCAGAGTTCTGAATATAAAGATTTGCCAGCTGAATACTGCCGGGTTCTATTTGTATTTTAACGCCGGCCTCGTAATCCAGGTTATTTGCTTCTGCGGTGAAGGAAGCATTTTTTACTTCAAGAAAACCGGAGGGAGAAATATCATCGGGAGGATTTCCATTCAACTTCAAATCGGCTGACATAATACCCTGCAGCTTATTTACGGAAGGGAGAACGTCGCCGACAGCTCCAAGATCGAAGTTGTCTGCTTTTATTGAAATATTCATCGAGTTTTCTTTGTACAGCCTGTCTCCATTAAGAGAAAGGTTGATTGGAATATTTCCGGAAATCTGAAGCAAAACATTTTCTTGATTATCCTTTGTTTGATTAATATTTGATCCTTCAGAACCCGATAGTTTCAGAAATTTTGTGTCAACCAGTAAATTCTGGTTTTTATAATTCAGATTGCTTGCTAATTTACCGAACCTCTTCCCTCTATAGCCTATATTATCAGCATCAAAAGATAAATCAATTACAGGGCTGTTTAAGTTCCCTGTAATTCTTGCAGATAAATTTATATCCGCATCCAGGCTGTTTTCCGGCTTAAGATCAAGCAGATAAGTGCATAATTCTTTCCCTTTTATATTCCGTAAATCTATTTCGATATCCTGACTGCCGTACTGCGAAAGCGAACCATTGATCATGATTTCGCTGGAATCCTTTGCAAGTGAAAAATTTTTGAAATTAATGTTATCAGGCAATACAGTGATCCCTATTTCATTTTTGTTTCTGAAAGTCATGTTGTTGTAGGTAAGGATAAGAGAATCCAAATTCAATCCTAGATTACGGCTGAGATTTAAATTACCTTCAAACCTTACTGAAGCGTAATTTTCAAGCTGCCCTGAAAAACTAACCGGGGTATTATTTCCGGTCAAATCCAGATTCAGTCCTATATTGTAAATATTGCTGCCGGCAAATATTCTTTCGGTTTTTAATTTCAGGCCGGAATAAATATCATTAAGATCATCAGCATTAAAGCTGTTGCCGAGAGAAAAATCCAAATTCATATTTGAAAGAAAAAACACATCATCCTTGCCCCAATATTTAACGTATGAAAGATTGGAATTAAAAGAGAAATAAATACTGTCGTTTGAACTATTTAAAGTTCCTTGGATATCCCCGTCAATTTCAACCTGTTTATCCCCGAGAAATAGAGAAAGAAGCTCAAAATCCTTTAAATCGACAGCATAATCAATATCCATATCCGAATTGAACTCATTGAAGTAAGTCCTGGCTGCAGAATTGTTTTTGTATCCTGCAGGAATTAATCTTGTATTTTTCACATCATTGTTTTTGCCGGCAACCTCATTTTTATTCTTTCTCGAGGGAACCATCTCTTCCATTTTTTTATCTATTGCATCTTCCAGGAATTTTATCTCCTCAGAAATTAATTCCGCCGTCTCCGGCAAATTAAATTTTCCTTTAAGGGTGATATCTGCCAGGTCGGATATAAAATTTACTATTCTTTCTCCTTTTTCATCTATGCGAAGGTCAACAATTGCACGTGTGCTGTCGATATTAATATCTTTATAAGAAGAGTTGAGCAGTTTTAGGCTTAAAAAAAGGTTCATCTTTTCAGGGGCAAAGTTCTCGCCGTAAGCATCAACGCTGAAGTTTAAATTTGTCCGCGCAGAGGAGTCTTTTACAATTTCAGCAATATTTATGTTGTTGAAATTTCCTTTCAGCTCGTATGCAGGGTTTTCCTTATCGGTAAAATCAATCATCCCGGACAGCGCAGCAGCAGTTGAATCAGACAGCAGATCAAAGGTGTAATCGATCTTTTTTTCTGCGGCATTGGCTTTCAAATTTAAAGAATTAATTTTATAACCGTTTATTGATGAAACACCGGAATTAAAATCGATTTCTGCCGTAAGATCCTCCGGTGCCGTTCCTTCCCCTTTTATATAAATAAATGAATTGATATCAGACTGCATTCCAGCAATAGGAAATAAATCTAGTTTCCCGGTCCTTAAACTTAAATCATATGTCATTAATGCCTGCTGAAAATTCATATTGCCTTCCGCAGAAATATTTCCCTTATCCGTTTCGATAAAAAATTTAGTGCTGAAGTTTGTAGGATTACCGGCAAATTGAAGAGTATCAAATTTTATTATTCCGTAATCTTTAAATACGGGAATATTTAAAGACGGGAGAAGGTTATTAACATCGTTCTGATCAATCTCCATATTTTCGAATTCTGTATTAATTATCATTTCCTCGCCGCGATCTATATGCTGTATTCTTCCGGCTGCAGCAAAACGTGTATTGTAATATTCCACATCAAGCTGCTTAAGGCTTAAATCTTTTAAAGTACCGATTGCTTTGATACGGGAAGATAAGGTGCCCTTTAAAATATCGGTGGAAGGAATCATGGCGGATAAATCTTCAAAGCTGAATTTAGCAGCGTCAAGATCGAGAGTAATTAAGGCATCTGCGAAATCTGAAGTGCCTGTCGTATCGAAAACATTAAAGTTTTCCGCTTCGGCATTTAACTCAATGTCGGACCTGCCGGTCTGAATATTTAAATCTCTTGCAGTTAGTTTTTCTTCATCCGCATAAAACCTGCCGCTTAAATTCTTTATGCTGAATAAAGAAACATTCGGCTTGAAAGAAAATTTATTTATTTCTAGAGCAAATTGATTCTGCTTGATGTTGGCAAATGCACTCAGAGATAAATTGATGCTGCTTACCATCATTTTGCCTGAATTAGGAGATTCGAATTCTTCGTATGAATTATTGTAGCTGTAATCTCTTAAAGAAAAGCTTACATTCGTCAGCTTAAAATCTGCAACCTGAATTGTAAAAGGGAATTCTGATTTTGAGGTGTCTTCTTCCGACGGAGGAAAGAGTTCGGTAAGATTAATTCCGCCTGTACTGTCTTTAATCAATGAGACTGCGGCATTTTTCAACTCAAACTTCCGGACATAGATGTTCTTTAGAAGCAGTCTGAGGGGACTTGTTTTTACCTCAATCGATTCTGCTTTAAGCAGAGTATCGGACTTCATTGTAACAACGGTGTTGCGAAGGAGCAGCGAGGTAAAAATCGTACCTTCGATTTTTTCAAAATAGACTTTGCCGTTCAGTGCGGAGTTTGCTTCCTTCAAAACAAATTCCCGAAGGTATTCCCTGAACGTTGAAGTCTGCGTTATACCGAATACAAATAGTAAAAGAAGTATCAGACCGATTCCAATATAAAGGAATATATTCACGATCCGGTGAAGTAGGTTTTTTTTCTTCTCTGCCTGGAGTTCTTTTTTTTTCTCTTCTTCAGCCAATTTTTTATTTTCTGTTCTAAATCTTTATAGATAAATTTACAGAATAAGTTCTATCAGGAAATTGATTTATATTAATCTGTTTTTTTTAAGATTTACCTGTATACCGCGTTAAAATCGAATTGATAATTTTTGAAGTACTTTGATCGCTTACAAAGTCAATTGTTTTAACCGAACCTCCGCTTTTTTCGACAGCATCTCTTCCGACAATTTCGTTAATCTTCCAATCTGAACCTTTTACTAAAACATCCGGCTTAAGTTCCTCTATCAGCTCCTCCGGAGTATCCTCATCAAACAATGTAACAAAATCAACCGGCTTCAGATTAGATAGAATAATACATCTCTCATTTTCAGGAATTATAGGTCTTTTTTCTCCCTTAATTCTTCTTACTGAAGAGTCGCTGTTAATTCCGACTATTAAAACATCCCCCAGCTTTTTTGCTTTAGTCAGATAATCGATATGACCTGAATGGATCAGGTCAAAACAGCCGTTTGTAAAAACTACTTTCCTTTTTTGTCTTCTAAGCTTATTTCTTATTTCAATTATTTCAGATCTGGTTTTTATCGTTTCCATTTCAGGATTGAATTATAATTATTTTAAACAGAGGAATTCTTTTTATTATCCTTTATTATAGTGCTAATAAGTTTATTAATATCGATGGGGATAATTCCTACTTCTTCACAAACAATGCCTCCGGCATAATTTGCAAGGTAGGAAGCTTCAATAATATCCGAACCTGCAGCAAGAGCCATTGTTAAAGTGGAAATAACCGTATCGCCGGCTCCGGAAACGTCAGCAATTTTCCTTGCTTTAGTAGGCATTCTTTTTTCAGGTTTGCCTTTTTCAAAAACTGCAATCCCTTCCTCCCCCAAAGTCAGCAGCACATTCTTAGCATTCAGTCTCTTAAGGATTTTATTTCCCGCTCCCGAAACATCTTCGTTATTCCGGATCTTCATTCCCAGCACATCCTCGGCTTCCTTCCTGTTAGGTTTGAAAACGGTTACATCCTTATACAAAAAGAAGTTATTAAACTTGGGATCGACGGTAATCAATGTATTCTTTTTATTTGCCAGTTCGATAATTTTTTCAATAAGCCCCGGTGTGAGAACTCCTTTATTATAATCTTCGAGTATTATCCCGTCGAGCTCATTAATATGCGATTTCAAAAAATCATAAATTTTATTTTGTATATCCTTGCTTATATATTTTTTACTTTCCTTATCTATCCTAACTACATGCTGGTTGTGTGCAATCACCCTGGTTTTTGCAGTTGTGGGACGCGATTTGTCTGGAATAATTCCCTCGGCAGAAATATCTGTTTCATTAATTAATGAACTGAACACCGAGCCGTCATTATCACAGCCGACAACGCCGACAGGGTAAGGTATGCCGCCAAGCTTTAAAATATTCAAAGCAACATTTGCAGCACCGCCGAACCGGAAGAATTCATTTCCTACTTCCACAACAGGAACAGGGGCTTCAGGCGAAATTCTTTTAACATCACCCCAGAAATAACAATCAAGCATCATGTCCCCCACAACGCCGATTTTTTTACCTTTAAAATCCTTTTTAAGACTTTCAATATTTTTAGACGAAATATTTATCATCTAATACCTTTTAATTTTACAAACTTTTAAAATAATGATAAAAAAGATGGGTCAAAAGATGGAATTCAATGAACTCTTAAGTAATCCGGATAATAAATAATTGGTTTAACCGCAGTATTAAGTAAAAATCAATTCGTTCTTTTTACAGGTACTTTAATCTTATACTCCCCGGCGCTTTTGAAAAAAAGTTTAAATTCATATTCCGAACCTTCCTTTAAATCCTGTTTCAATCTGATCAGCATTACATGATACCGGCCCGGTTTAAATTTGAATGTTGATTTTCCTTTTATAACCACGCTCTCAACTTTACGCATCCCCATCTTGTCCCCATTTTGATATGTCTCATGAATTTCCACCAGCTTGGCGATATCCGATTCAACTTTATATAAAGCTGCGGGATCATCCGAACTGTTCTTCACATCAAAGTAAAGTGCACTGTTCATTCCTTTAGACGAAGGTCTGATCCAGGCATTCTCAATCTGCAGCTGCTCTTCCTGAATTGATAAAAGAGATAAAATAAAAATCAGCAGATACATTTATCCTCCTTTTGCCGAATTAAGAATTTCCGGTTCATAAATGTTTTATGTC
>CAYSGP010000159.1:0-2700 GCA_964430095.1 uncultured Ignavibacteriaceae bacterium | reverse complement strand
AGATACGATAAAGATATAGATAACAGAGATCTTATAACAGTAAATTTCATTTATATTGATAAAAACAATCAGCTTTGGGCAGCTTCTTATTTAATTGGCTTAAGCAAATATGATCCTGCTGGAGATTGCTTTACTTCCTTTGTTCATGATAAAAATAATCCTAAAAGTATTCCTTCTAATGAGATTTATTCCATCTATGAAGATAAAGAATCCAATTTGTGGCTTGGTTCCATTAACGCAGGCTTAATTTTATTTGACAGGAAGAAATTAATATTTAAAAGATATTCACCAAAGGATGGACTTGCATCCAATATCGTTACTTCAATTTGTGAAAATAAAGAAGGAGACCTTGTTATAGGAACGATGAGCGGTTTAAGCATTTTCAATAAGAAGGATAGGTTTACTAATTACTATTATAACAGAAATAATCCCGAAGGTTTAAACAGCAATAAAATTAAAGCTGTCTTTTCGGATAAAACCGGAAATATTTTTGCAGGTACTGAGGATGCCGGAATTAATTTTTTGCCTGCAGGAGAAAATACTTTTCATAAATACAGGACAGAGGATAAAAATTCCTATTCACTTACTGATAACAATATTTTTTCTTTTTATGAAGATAATTCAGGTACCATCTGGATTGGCGCCAACAAAGGATTGAATAAACTAAAAAAAGTGAAGAAGTTTGACATCTATTTAGGAGCTGAATCAAAAGAAATTTTTAGCGGCGCATATATTTGGGCAATTATTGAGGACTTCGACAATAATGTGTGGACAGGAACTGATCATGGTTTATTCAAAATTGATAACCAAAACGGTAAAATAAAAAAAATAACAGGAATTGCAGAGAAGGATAAAATTGAAGAAAAAATAATCTATTCGCTTTCACAAGATGAAGCAGGAAATATTTGGATCGGTTCTAATTCCGGTTTATTCTGCTTGGATAAAAAGACAAATAAAATGTTGAAATACTTCTACGACAAAGGAGATGATTCACATTATCATAATGTAATCAGGTCGTTGTATATAGAAGGAGATATAATTTGGATTGGAACTTACGCAAGAGGGGTTGTTAAGTTAAACAGGGGAACAAAACAATTTTCTCCTTTTAAACCATCAAAGGGAAGTTCTGCCCTTCTCAGCAAATTTATTGTCTTTAGAATTAATAAAGATAGCAATGGCAATTATTGGTTTTGCACATCGGTCGGATTGTTTCAATATAAACCTGATTCAGATGAATTAATTTATTCTATTTCTACAAACGATGATGAATCCAGCGAAAACAATAAACTATATAATCAATCTCTTTGTTTACATGAAGATTACGGTTCCTTTTGGGTTGGTACATCAGGCGGTGGATTATTAAAATTTGTTCCGGAGAAAGGCATAACTAAAAGATATACAGAACAGGAAGGGCTTCCAAATAATGTAATATACGGCATTTTACCGGACAACTCCGGGAATTTATGGCTCAGCACAAATAAAGGAATATCAAAA
Organism: uncultured Ignavibacteriaceae bacterium; assembly: GCA_964430095.1. Lineage (GTDB taxonomy): Bacteria > Bacteroidota > Ignavibacteria > Ignavibacteriales > Ignavibacteriaceae > DATKLQ01. The sequence continues at coordinate 1,206 of CAYSGP010000159.1, read as the reverse complement.
TTTAATACCAAGAAAGAAACTTTTGAAAATTATTTTATGATTGATGGACTTCCTTCAGATGAATTTAATGTCGGTGCATTTCTGAAATCATCGTCCGGAAAATTTTATTTTGGAAGCATAAGCGGAATTGTATCATTCTTTCCCGAAGAAGATAAAAACAATGCTTATGTGCCTCAAATAGCTATAACAAGCTTCAAAGTTTTCGATAAAGCATATTTGAAAAAATATTTTATTCCTGACAATGAAACCATTGAACTCTCTTATTCAGATAAATTTTTTTCATTTGAATTTACTGCACTTGACTTTACCAACCCTGAAAAAAATCAATATGCTTATAAGCTGGAAGAATTTGACAATGATTGGATGTACATCGGGAATAGGCATTTCGCAAATTATACGAACATAGATCCCGGGGAATATGTTTTTAAAGTTAAAGGTTCAAATAATGATGGGGTTTGGAATGAAAAAGGCGCATCTATTAAATTAATAATTATTCCTCCTTTTTACCGTACGTGGTGGGCTTATAATTTTTATGTGCTGGCTTTTTTAGCTGTTTTATTTTTTTTAAGGCAATTTGAATTAAATAAAAGGAAAAAAAAAGAAGAAGCTGTTCTCAAAGAGGAAAGAGAAAAAGCAAAGTTGAGAGAAGCACACCTGCGTGCAGAGAAAGCAGAATTGCAGGCGAAAGCCCTTGAATCGGAAAAGGAAATTGAAAAACAGCATATTCGGAATAGAATTGCATCCGATCTTCATGATGAAATAGGAAGCAATCTTAGCAGCATCTCGTTGCTGAGTTCGCTGCTAAATCAGAATATTTATAAGAATAATGACACTGAACGCAATGGAGAAGTAAAAAAATATTTATTGGATATACAAAATGCTGCGAAATCTTCAACAGAATCTATCAGGGAAATTGTCTGGTTTATCAATCCGGCTTCCGATCAGATGAGCAGCCTTATAATAAAAATGAAAGAAACTGCAAACATTATGTTGAGCAATATTAAGTTTGAATTGAATTGTATGGAAATCAAAGCCGATGAAAAAATAAATCCCGAAATCAGAAGAAATTTATATCTAATTTATAAAGAGTTGCTGAATAATTTAGCAAAACATTCGGCAGCAGCGTTTGTAAAAATTTTGGTAGAGAATATTGAAGGAGTTTTCCGGCTTGTAATCGAAGATAACGGGATTGGTTTTATTGTAAAT
>CAYSGP010000158.1:0-16534 GCA_964430095.1 uncultured Ignavibacteriaceae bacterium | reverse complement strand
ATCTGGAACTCAAATGTTTTTTCCAGGTTCAGGAAAGAATTAATTAATGCAGGCGGACTTTTTCCCGCATGCTCAAGATGCTGCAGTGCATTTTAACTTCATTAATAAATTTAGTATGAATAATTCGTCTATTAAAAGCAGCTATTCTTATCTGAAATATCTCGCAAAAAAAAACCAAACGGATATTCACCCGAAAGGAAAGAATGCAACTGATCTGCTAATCAGCAGGCTGGAGATAAAAGATGGTCAAAATATACTGGAAGTCGGTTTTGGAGCCGGTGAAACACTAATAAGAATAGCCTCTTCTTTTAATGTTAACTTGTTTGGCGTTGACGTTATGCCTGAAATGTTTAAGAATGCTCAAAAAAGAATTGATAAACTGCAATTATCAGACAAAATTCATATTAAATTATCTGAAAATAAAACCTTTCCATTCCCCAATAATTTTTTTGATATTGTTTATTCGGAATCTGTTCTGGGCTTCCAGGATAATGATGATCTGAATTTATTAACCGCAGAAATAAAAAGAGTGCTTAAGCCGGACGGCCGGTTTGCAGCTAATGATGCAGTCTGGAAAAAAGGTTTGAATCCTGAAATGGTTTCGAAAATAAATATAGAATGTCTTAAGGATTTCGGGATGAGACATGCTTCCCAGGATTACTGGGATTTTGAGGATTGGGAAAGGTTTTATGCCCGAAACGGATTTGATGTTCTTTCATCCGGATTAATTCATGATAAAGTTAAAGTTAAAGTTCAAGTTCAAGATAATGGAAATGAAAAAAAATCAGGATGGGATTTGATTAATCCCTTTACATTTTTGGAGGATGTGAGCTATAGAAGTAAGATCAGGAAGCACAGGAATGATAAAGAGTACGTGGAGGCAAGATTATTTTTGTTGAGAAAGAAGCAAGAGCCGTAAAGAGATTAATCAGTCCTTTTCCCATGCTTGACTGTATCATAAGTAGCAATGCCGAGCAGTAATAATACTGCAAAAGCAGCTAATAAATCATTTAACATATTTCACCTTTTCTTTATTTTTTCGAAGTAAATATCGCTTTCGGATATTAAATAATAATTAAGCAAACATTACCTTAATATTAAGAGAGCTGGATCAGAGCCGCTTTTATGAATAAAGTGATCATTTTTAATCCCCGAAGTGCAAAATATAAGCACCGTATTCCTAACTCAATTCTTCAGGTCGGTGCTTCGATTCACGGTCAGTATGAGTATGTTTTCGTAGACGGGAATATGGAGAAAAATCCTTGGATAAAAATTGAAGAATATGTGAAAACAGGTCAATACAAATATTTCGGCTGTACAGTTATGCCCGGGCCGCAGCTTGAACAAGCAATAATTTTAACAAAAAGAATCAGGAGTGAATATCCAGATATTGTAAATATCTGGGGAGGTTATTTTCCGTCTAATCAGTACAAAGCAGTAATCAATTCCGGTTTTGTTGATTTTATTATAAACGGTCCGGGGGATGAGGCTTTTCCGCAATTGTTAAATGCATTGCAAAATAACCTTCCATATGATGAGATAAAAAATCTAATCTTCAAAAAAAATAACGAGATTATTAAAACTCCTTCAGCGCCGCTGCATGATCAGGACTCGCTTCCCGTTTTTCCATATGAATACTTTAACAAATTTTATCCTGTTAAAAATTATCTGGGCAAAACTTTTTTAGGGAATAAAACAATTGCATACCATTCAAGCATGGGCTGTCCTTTTACTTGCTCCTTTTGTGCTGTTGTTCCTATTTATAATGCTAGATGGAAAGGAAAATCGGCAGAGAAGATCTATAAAGATATTAAATGGCTGAAGGATAATTTCGGTGCGGATGCAATTGAATTTCACGATAATAATTTTTTTGTATCGGAAAAAAGAGTTGTTGAATTTTCAAACCTAATTAGGAATGATAAAATGAAGTGGTGGGGCGAGGGAAGAATTGATACGATTGATAAATACAAAGATGACTCTTTGAAATTAATGAGTGAAGCCGGCTGCAGCATGATTTTTTTCGGAGCTGAAACAGGTAATGATGAGATCCTTAGACAAATGGATAAAGGAGGAACTCAAACCGGAAAGCAGATAAAAAGTTTTGCCGCTAGACTTAAGAATTTCAATATCATCCCGGAATATTCTTTTGTGCTTGGGATGCCTGCCGAGACTCCGGGAAAAGTAATGAAGCAGATTGACGAGGACATAAATTTCATAAAAGAAATAAAAGAAATTAATCCCGACACCGAAATAATTATTTATTTGTATAGTCCCGTTCCTACTGAAGGTTCTGAACTTTATGAAACTGTCAGCAAAACCGGATTTAAATTCCCGGAAAGGTTGGAAGACTGGCTGAAGCCGGAATGGGAAACTTTTGATATGCGGAAAAATCCGCTTACTCCCTGGCTTAAACCGGAAATGGTAGACAAAATAAGAAATTTTGAAATAGTACTTAACGGTTATGCACCAACATTATCGGATATCAAGTTAAGTACACTGCAAAGAAAATTAATAAGGATACTTTCCAGCATCCGTTATAAAACCGGTTTCTATAAATTTCCATTAGAAATAAAAGCTCTGCAGCGTTTTTGGCTGCGATACCGTCAGCCGGAAATTGAAGGATTTTATTCAGAGTAGTTTAATAAGTGAGATTCACCTTGATGGTGAGTCTCACTTATCTAAAAATGCTTTTACTATTTCAACAAAATCATTTTTTTCACGTTCTTAAAAACACTGTTACCATAGTTAGCTTCGATAGTATAGAAGTATATACCGCTGCTTAAATTAGAAGCATCAAACATAATTTGATGTAAACCAGTACTTTGTTCACCAATGAATAAATCTTTTATTTTCCTCCCTAGAACATCAAACAACACCATTTTCACAAAACTCCGTTCGGCTAAAGAATACTTTATTTCCGTTGTTGGATTAAACGGATTAGGATAATTCTGAAATAGATTAAATGCTGATGGAACCTGCTCTTGTTCATTTATTTCCAATACAACAGAATTTGAAGGAAAGAAAATATTATCAAGCCAGACAATTGAAGGATTAACTATATTATTGTTTTTATAAGTCCAGGTTAATCTATGCTCTCCTGCACTAAGGTTATATTCAAAAATCTGCCAGTCAATTGATTTTTGCCATGTATCGATCACAATGCTGTCTACCTCAAATGTCAACAAAGCTGAAGTATTTATAAGAGCTTTCACACCAAATGCGATTGAAGTGTCCGATGGTAAATTAACATCAATCGCAAGAACAGATGATTTTCCCCCTGAAACATCTACAGGTTTAACTGAATGAAAACCTGAATGTGCATCTTCATCGGTTATTTCCCACTTCGAATCGCCGTAAGTTTCCCATTGGAGTCTGCCGTTTAAATTCGTGTGCTCAAAAGTTTCTGTAAATTTATTAGGTATAACCGCAAAAGCTTTTTTGTCGGAAGTATATCCGGAAGTTGCATTAAGAGTATCGGTAATATCGATATTGACTGATACGGTGTAAAAACCTTTTTTGTCGGGAGTAAATGATCCGTTTGAAGAAATCTGAGTTGAGCTCCCCAACGGGGGCTCCAAAGACCAAATGAAATCTGTCGAATAGTTAAAACCTTCAGGTTTGGCGACACTTGCGTTAAAAGTTAAATTTTGTCCGATTTCTCCCTGAACAGATTTGGGCTGAATATCCGGTACAAAAAGCTCTTTAGGAATAATTACCTGCGATATTGTATCAACTGGTGAATTGTTTATTAATCTTGGGAAGTATAATATTTGATTCCCGATATCCAGCCCCGCATATTTTAATAAGCTGTCTACCATTTTAGAACCCCCTGATGAATTATCAGTAATTCTCCAGACAGCAAGCTGCGCATCTCCCCAATCACCGCAGTAATATTGTATTGAATCTATATGCCGGACAAGTTTTAACAAATATTCTGCTGAGGGCACTCCATTCCATTTATCCAATGAAGGTGCAATGTCAAGAACTGCATCCTCGCTTGGCGGTATTTTCGCATTATCAATACAGGCGGTATAAATGCCGTCCAATGTTTTCTTTTCCCCGGGGTTTAAGAACAAATCTCCCCTATGAATTACAACCAGACTTTGTCTGAATACATGAGAATCAGTAAATATATTTCCTTCATTAATATTGATAATTAAGCCTGCCAGTGCAGCCAGTTTATCTATATCCGATTGGAGAGGGGTTCCTGATCTATTTCCCATCAGATCATTTTCGTGACCATCGTATGGTATTGCAAGATTTTGAACTTTATCAAACTTGCTTGGCGGATGATTAGTGCCGTATTTGGAATTATATAAATTCATAAAATCCGTATTAGATAAATTTGTTCCGTCACCGGAACTTGTCCAGCTATTATCCGGCTGCTTATTCCAGTCTTCATACTGATCATCGAGCCCCATCAAGTGACCGGCTTCATGAGCGTAAACCCCGGGCCGATCTGAGGTATACCAGGTCCCTCCACTTACTTCATTACTGTTTGGCATGCCTAAAGGATCAACAAAACTTCGCACAGGATCGCACTCGAGTCTAATATTGTTAAAGCCGGGTGTACCGGGGGGCGACGAAGCACCGGGGTGTGAAAGTGCGGCAACTTCCATCTTAATTTCTTTGCCACCGCTGGTAGTTTGTCCATCCCATTTGTTTAGAATATCATTAATAATTTTCTGTTCATTCGCGGCATTATCACATGGACCATAAAATTCAAGGTTAAGTTTTATATGAATTGTGTTATCATTAGGGGGAAAGTTTTTAGTATTATCACCTGTAATGGAAACACCGTCGCCAAAATATTCTCCTTTGCTTTTTAATGAGGCTCTGCCGCTGACAACAGCATTAAACAACGACATTTGATAACCTATTTCAACGCCGCCATGCGGTATTTGTATTTCATTTAAAGAAGCGGCAGGGTTATTTTTTACTTCTGTTTCATCTGTGAAAGTTTTATTAGAAAATTCTTTTAATAATGATTGTGAAAAACCTAATGAATTACCGCAAGGATCTGTTGGAATAACATTTATCTTTTCCGGAACCGCATAATTTAAATTATATTCTGAAGGGACATTATTGTTTATAGACGTAACTATAGTTTGTATTTCAGGTAATTGTATATTCTTAACCGATACTTGTTTTGTATTGCCGTTTGCCGTAATTGTGAATAAAACAAAAGATCCGTCATGCCGTGTACTGTCCTTGTAATTTGAATTCAAAGAAAAATAATTATTATCCTGAATTGCCTGCCAAATCTGCTGTACCTGGGAACTATTAATAGTGAAACTTGTATCCAGTAACGTTTCGAGAGATTCTACACCGGAATGCCTAAAGAAATTTACTCCTCCGTTTGCAAGTATGGTAATCGTTTCGGATGCGGTCCATGGCGCACCGCTTGTAGTACCTACAAGTTTAAAATCAGATGGAGGACTTTGTGCATAAATAGTGAAAGATGCAGTTATAAATAGTATTAAATACTTCATACTTTTTTTATAAGCAATGAGCATTTAAAATATAAAAGGGAATTAATCCTGAGAAAGAATTGTTTACGATAAATAATTTTACTTGATTTTCCTACATAAAAAAGATTGAAGGTGATGATAAACAAATAATTGAAGTAGATAAAAACTTATAGACGAGGTGTTTAGACTAACCTTAAATGTGAATCTAACTTGATTAAACTTTATTCGCCACAATCCCCGATGCTTTTATTGTATGCTCCATCAGCCAATCCTGGGAACTTATTTTTTTTGCTCCTTCCTCAATATTAATGCGGCTGTAAGTCATATCTGGATTTAGTTCTCTCCCTTTTACATTATCTCTTAATGAAGCTTTAAAAAGAGTTCTCTTTAATTCATTCTTAAGTTTTTCATCTTCTATCGGGAATGCAATCTCTACTCTTCTATCCAGGTTTCTCTGCATCATATCTGCGCTGCTTAAATACATCTCTTCAGCTCCGTTGTTGAAGAAGTAAAATACCCTGCTGTGTTCAAGAAAGCGCCCCACGATGCTGAGCACTTTAATATTTTCGCTTAAACCAGGAATTTTGGGAACCAGGCAGCAGATTCCTCTTACTACTAAATCAATTTTTACCCCGGCGCTTGATGCCTCGTACAGTGCGCCGATTAATACAGGGTCCACAAGAGAATTCAGTTTCAAAATTATTTTTCCCTCGCCGCCTGCTTTTACGTTTTCAGCTTCTCTTAAAATCAAGGAAATAAATTTTTCCCGCATGTTTATCGGAGCTACAATTAATTTTTTGAAATCTGTCTGTTTTGAATATCCAGTCAGGTAGTTAAAAATATCTGTTGCATCGGTACTGATATCTTTATTCGTGGTGAAGAATCCGATATCCGTATAAATTTTTGCCGTCACTATATTATAATTCCCGGTTGAGAGATGAACATAGCGGTTAACCCCATCCAATTCCCTCCGCACAACCAATGTAATTTTTGCATGGGTCTTTAATCCTAACAATCCGTAAACAACATGCACACCGACTTTCTCCAGCTCACGGGCCCAAAAAATATTATTTTCCTCATCGAACCTGGCTTTAAGCTCTACGAGCACGGCGACCTGCTTCCCCCTTTCAGCGGCTTCAATTAAATACTTTACGATCGGAGATGAAGATCCGACACGGTACAATGTGGATTTAATTGCCAGCACATCCGGGTCGCGTGCTGCCTGTTTTATAAAATCTACCACCGGTGTAAATGAATGATACGGATGATGAAGAAGTATATCTCTCTGCCTGATTATCGAGAAAATATCTTCCTCGCTTTCAAATGTTTTCGGGATTGAAGGATAGTAGGGTTTAAATTTCAGTTGATGGTGCGGTAAATCGTAAAGTGTTATAATATCACTTAAACCTAAGGGGCCATCGAAAAGATGCACATCATCCCGCGTAATAAGCAGGTTTTCTACCAATGTATCAATCATAAAGTCGGGCATGCGGCTGGCAACTTCCAGTCTGACAACATTTCCAAACCTTCTCTGACGGATATTTTCTTCAATAACTCTTAAGAGATCGTCGGCTTCATCTTCCTGCAGCTCAATATCGGTATCCCTGGTAACTCTGAACCTGTGAGCTTCAACTACTTCCATTCCGGGGAATAAAAGCGAAAGATTTGCTTTAATCAGATCTCCCAGCCATATAAATCTCGCCAAATACTGCCCGTCCACCGGAAGCTTTTTTCCCGGATCAAGAATTTTATCAATCTCCATTAAGCGCGGAAGGATGCTCGGAATCTTTACCCTGGCAAAAAGATTTTCGCCGTTCGGTTTCTTCACAAGAATTGCAAGACTTATGCTTAAGTTGGAGATATATGGAAAAGGCCTGCCTGGATCAAACGCTAGAGGTGTAAGGACGGGGAAAATTTCTTTTTTAAAATATTCATTCAGTACCGATGATTCTTCCGGTTTCAATTCTTCTAATTCAAGAATATGCACTCCGTTCATTCTCAGCTGGGGAACAATCTCATCCGACCATATCTGCAGAATCTGCTTCAGCATCGGCTGAATCTTCTTTTCAATCTGCTGCAACTGCTCTAATGGAGTTAATCCGTCGATGGAAGGTTCGAGAACATTAGCGGCAATCTGCTCCTTTATTCCGGCCACACGGATCATATAAAATTCATCAAGATTTGTACAGAAAATAGAGATGAATTTTACTTTCTCCAGCAAAGGTAATTCGGGATCGAGAACCTCCTCTAGTACTCTGCGGTTAAATTCAACCCAGCTTAAATCCCGGTTAAAAAAATTTTTCGGATTATTATATTTTTTTAGAATTTCCTTTACCATGTAAATCTTTTTAAGCAAATATACAGTTTAGTATTATACTTTTCCCTGGACTATTTCATACAGATGAATTATTCCATCACTCCAATGCTCCATTACTCCAGTATTTTATTACTCCATGCGATTTTGCTAAATATCAGCCGTTTTTTTACATTTCAGATAAAAAACTGAGAAACGGAACTGCTTTTCCCAAAAGCCATATGAGAAAACCTCCGATAATCCAGACGCCGAAAACCAGAGCAAAATATTTTCCGGCAGAGGAAGATTTGAACATCTTCGCAACGCCTATACTAATTACAGAGTAAACCCATATTGAAAAAGGATCTATTTTACTCAGGAAAAATCCGGAAATTTGAGTTTTATCCATGTTCATTAAAGAAGCAGCACTTGTATCGAGCAATAACCTTCCCAATGCCAGAGATATAATGGATGCAATTATTATTTGCAGCATTGATATATAAATAGGCAGTCCATAACCCACTAATAATGAAGCAAAACTTCCGTGACCCTTAAATATTAACTTAACTGCAGCAAAGTATATGGTAGCCGTAATAAAGAAGATTATAAAGCCGATTATGAATATAAAAATTGTCTGGAAAATCATTCCTATCGGTTTCCTCCCCATGTCCATTCTTCCTTTCGCTTGTTCTATCTGTTCATCTGCTTGCTCCCTGGTCATTTGTCCTTTTGCTACCATGCCGTCAAAAATCTTTTCCGTCTGCTGAATTTGTTTTTCTTTAAACTGGAAATAAATCTCTTCGTTCGACATCACCAGGATGCGTGTTAAAGAAACAACCAGCAGCAATATTAAAACCGGAAGCAGCCAATCGATTGTTCTTGGGGGAAACTTAGAGATAATTTCGAATGTTCTTTTAGGTTCTGTAAGTATTCCGGATGCTTTATCGGTATGCGATAATTCCTGCTGATTGGCATCAATATTACTTGATTCATCCGGGATTTGATCAATATCCTCTTCGCTCATTTGTCCCTCCATGATAAAATTTTTAGAAGTAGAATAAAGAATATAGGTGGAAAACTTATTTATAGTTCAGTCAAAAGGCAAATAGCGAGAATGGAAAATGGAAGATGGAAAATGGGAAAAGGGATTTTGAGTTTTGACTTTTGATTTTTGACTTTTAAGTTTTGTAAACAATAATTAAGGGTTTTTGTGAAAACTATAATTGAACCTTTTAAAATTAAATCAGTTGAACCTATCAGGTTTACTACAAAAGAAGAAAGGGAAAAACTGCTGAAAGCGGCAGGGTATAATCCTTTTCTTCTTCACGCAGACGACGTGCTCATTGATTTACTGACCGACAGCGGAACTTCTGCAATGAGCTCCGAACAATGGGCGGGCATAATGAGGGGCGATGAATCTTATGCAGGGTCCAAAAGTTTTTACAATTTTGAGGATGCGGTAAGAAGGATTACCGGGATGAGATTTATTATTCCGACCCACCAGGGACGTGCAGCGGAAAAAATACTTTTTTCAATAACCGGCGGTCCGGGTAAATACTTCCCGAATAACACTCATTTCGATACTACAAGAGCTAATATTGAATTTACCGGCTCAGAAGCTGTTGATCTTCTGAACGAAACCGGGAAGCATCCTGAAATCAGAGCGGATTTTAAAGGGAATATGGATATTGAAAAACTTGAATCCTTTATAAAAGAAAAAGGGAAAGAGAATATACCCTTATGCATGATTACGATTACCAATAACTCGGGCGGCGGTCAACCGGTATCAATGCAGAATATAAGGGATGTAAAAAAGCTTTTAGAAAGGTATAATATTCCCCTTTTCATCGATGCATGCCGTTTTGCAGAGAATGCTTACTTCATCAAGAAAAGAGAAAAAGGTTATTCCGGTAAATCAGCGTTGGAAATCGCATGGGAAATATTTTCTTATGCAGACGGAGTAACCATGAGCGCCAAAAAAGACGGGCTGGCTAATATCGGCGGGTTCCTGGCAATGAATGATGAGAATCTTGCAATGCAGTGCAGGAATCTTTTAATTGTTACCGAAGGTTTTCCTACTTACGGCGGACTTGCCGGCCGCGATCTGGAAGCAGTTGCGCAGGGATTATCGGAAATTCTGGATGAACATTATCTTCAGTATAGAATAAGAAGCGTTGAATACCTAGGCGAAAAATTAATTTCTGCAGGCGTACCTATTATTGAACCTCCGGGCGGCCATGCAATTTATCTGGATGCAAAAAGATTTTTGCCTCATATCCCCCCTGAACAATTCCCCGGTCAGTCAATTGTGTGCTCACTTTATATTGAAGGAGGTATAAGAGGGGTTGAGATAGGAAGTTTGATGTTTGGCAAATATGATAAGAGCGGCAGACTCATTCCGCCTGCAATGGAGCTGGTCAGACTGGCGATTCCCAGAAGGGTTTACACACAGAGTCATATTGATTTTGTGAGTGAAGTAGTCATTGAAGTTTTTAAAAAGAGAGATTCACTTAAAGGATATAAGATAACTTATGAAGCGCCGATGCTGAGGCATTTTACGGCAAGGTTTGATTCTCTATGAAAATAAAAAAAGAATATGAATTTACACATAATCGTCAGCTGTGGAGAATCCTTCCGACAAATACCGGAAAGCTATTAATTGAGGAAAGAGATACGCAGCTAAAAGAAGCATACTTCAACTGCCTGGAAATAGATAAAGGAAAAACGATTTTTGAAAATGTACAGCTGGAGGAAAAATTCTGGATCGGGATTGAAAGTGTTTACAGTGATATAATCTTTTTTCATAAATACATGAAGCCGGATATGCCCGCACATAAAGGGATAATTGCTTTTGATATTAATTCAGCATCAATCCTTTGGGAAAATATGGATTACAATTTTCTTTTTGCTGCAGACAACAAGATCTATTGCTATAAAACATTTTTTGAGGGGAAAAGATTTTTCATTCTAAATTTTTCAACAGGAGAGGTGATTAAAGAATTGGGAGATGAAGACCTAGAAATAAATAAAATAAAAGAAAAATTTTCCAGAGAGAATGAAGAAAATGATTATCTCTTCCCGCAGCAGGTTGAAAAAAAAGAGCCATCAGATCCTGTCCTGAAAGTACTTATCGGAGAAAATTTAGCAGCAGGAAAAATAGAGCATGCACGTTACGGCGATCTTATATTTCTGCACGCCCTGGAGAATACAAAGAACGGTTTCCGGAATATTTTCACAGCTTTAGATATTTTAACCGGAAAGACAATCTTAACGGAAATACTAAATAAAAAAATTGATAAGTTCCTGCCCGAAGCATTTTTTATAAAAGGAAATCTTCTTTTTCTTTTAAAAGAAAAGGATACACTTGTTGTTTATTCTATAAAACAATAAGTTTAGAGATAAATTAGTCAGTCTCCGCAGCAGGACCTGAAATGGAAATATCGGCTCAAGAAAAAAAAATACTGCTGAAAGCAGCTAGGGAGTCAATTCAATCAGTCTTCGTGGAAGCAGCTTTACCTTCATCGGATTATAGTGCATATCCGAACTTGAAAGTAAATGCCGGAGCTTTTGTTACTCTGACAATAAATGAAAAACTCCGCGGATGCATCGGTTATATAAATTCACAGGGCACTCTGTTTGAAACTGTATGCAGCGCAGCAAGGCAGGCTGCATTCAGGGATCCCCGCTTTAGACAATTGTCAGAGGATGAACTGGCTAATGTAAAAATTGAAATATCCATTCTATCTCCGCCTGAAGCAATCAGCAGTTACGATGAAATTGAGCTGGGAACACATGGATTAATTTTAGAAGAAACTGAATACAAGGCTCTGCTGCTGCCGCAGGTTGCTGCCAAAAACAATTTAAATTTAAATCAGTTTCTTGCAGCATTGTGTGAAAAAGCCGGACTGCCATCGGAGTATTACATGATGAAAAAATTAAACATAAAAGTATTTACTGCATCTATTTTTTCTGAATCGGATCCCGATCATGTCGCCTAAAAAAATCAGAAAATCAGCAGTTGCAGGAATGTTCTACCCTTCAAATCCCGAAAAATTAAAAAAGGAAATAGAGCTTCTGCTTGAAGTGTCGCCGCCTGAAATTAAAATTAACGATCTCCTAGGAATAATTTCACCGCATGCCGGGTATATTTATTCGGGCAGAACTGCGGCATACGGATTCAATCTTTTAAAAGATAAAGTTTTCAAAACAGTTATTATAATTTCTCCGAGCCACAGGGAATATTTTCCCGGAGTTTCCGTATACGATGGTTCCGGGTTTGAAACTCCTCTGGGCATTGCAGAAGTTGACGAAGCAGTTTCGGAACGTTTGACTGATAAGAGCAAGGTTATTTTCAGAGGAAGCACGGGACAGGAAAATGAGCATGCGATTGAAGTGCAGATTCCTTTTCTCCAGGTGGTACTGAAAAATTTTCGTATAGTTCCGGTTGTAATGGGGGATCAGGGGAAAATGTTTGTCGATGATCTTGCCGGAAAGCTTTCCGAGGTTGTTGATGAAAATACATTAATAGTGGCAAGCACCGATTTATCCCACTACTATACCGAATCAACTGCACAAATTATGGACTCGATTGTTGAAAAAAGGGTGCGTGCTTTTGAAATTGCCGAACTTGAGGAAGATTTTAATTCGGGGAGATGCGAAGCCTGCGGCGCCGGTCCTATTTTAGCCTTGCTGAAATGCGCCTGGCTGAAAAACAAGAGAAAGGCATATATTCTTAACCGTAATAACTCCGGTGAAACCAGCGGGGATTATATGAAGGTTGTAGGATATCTTTCGGCGGCAGTCTGCGGATGAACGGGTTTCGGAAAATATTTATCACCTATCCGCAAGACTGATTAGTTGTTAAAAGAAGGAAATCAAATTAATTTTCCTTCAAAGACTTTTTTAGAAGACGGGATAGAAAGAAGAACCCTCCCCCGGCAATTGCTCCGAGAATGATTAATGGATTTCCCAAAACTAGCTGACTATATAGAAAATTAGGATTAAAATAGTAAGCTATTCTAAAACCGGTATGTCTTCCGCTATATGCAATTAAGTTTCCAGTTCCCGCACCTAAATATATAACTAGTAAAATAAGCGAATAAAAATATAGTCCATGCAGCTTTTTAAAATATTTATCTGCCGCTTTTATTACGGTAAAAACATTAGTTATCGTATAAGCCACCCAGAAAGTTTCGCTGTTTCTCAGAAAATCAGGAAGGAAAAAAATTCCTGCAAAAAGGATAATTACGCTGACAATAATTTTTACATAAAGGGAAGGATTCTCAGTAAAATTAATTCTGGAATCAACGTCATTGTAAAGGACGTCGGAAGCTCCGCTTTCATCAATGTTAAGAGATTTCCTAGCGCCGCAGCTGGGGCAAATTTCTTCGTTATTAGTCGAATGGAATCCGCACTCTGGGCATATATGAGAATAAGGCATAAAATATTGCTTTAGCTTTCTTAAACTTAAATATTCCCGGAAGAAATAAACAATATTTATTCTTACAAGTTTATGCTCAAGTCTTTTTTCTCTGTTGTATACAACCGGAATAATTTCTTTCCATTTAAAACACATTCTCATATATTTACGGATAATTTAATCTAAACTAGGAGGAAATAGTTATCGGAACTGACCAGGAAAATATTCAGAATGACTTACTGCTGGATAAAATAGTATCGCTTACCAAGAGGAGAGGTTTTGTTTTTCAATCAAGTGAAATATACGGCGGGTTAAACGGCTGCTGGGATTATGGTCCTCTCGGTGTGGAGCTTCTGCTGAATATTAAACAGGAATGGTGGAAAACCATGACCTACAGGGAAGATATTGAAGGAATAGATGCAGCAATCCTTATGCACCCGAAAGTGTGGGAGGCTTCAGGTCATGTCGAGAATTTTACCGACCCGATGGTTGACTGCAGGAACTGCAAATCGCGTTTCCGTATTGATATTCTCGCAGAAACCGTATCAACTAAGAAAAAGCAAAAAGTCTTAAATGCTTTGGAAAATAAGATTAAAAACAACCCTGAACAGCTTCAGAAGTTTCAGAAATTTTTTGATCGCAGAAATGAAACTGAAGAATATATGGAATCGGCATTTAACGGATTTCTTGAAGATCCTGAGTTCGGAAAGACGCTGTTGAACGAACTGACCTGTCCTCAGTGCGGCAACAAGGAAACTTTTACTTCTGCCAGGCAATTCAACCTGATGTTTAAAACATTTATCGGACCCATTGAAGATTCAAGTGCAGTTGTATATCTCAGACCTGAAACTGCTCAAGGCATTTACGTCAATTTCCTGAATGTTCAAGGCTCCGCAAGACAGAAGCTTCCCTTTGGAATTGCACAAATCGGCAAAGCATTCCGGAACGAAATAAATACGAAAAACTTCTTATTCCGCACCAGGGAATTTGAACAGATGGAGATGCAGTATTTCGTCAATCCGGCGGAGGATAAAAAATGGTATGACTACTGGAAGCAGCAGAGAATCGAGTGGTTCGCTTCACTCGGAATGAACAGGGATAAATTGAGATTTCATGATCATCCCCCGAATAAGCTTGCACATTATGCAAAAGAGGCGGCTGATATTGAGTACGAATTTCCCTTCGGCTGGGGTGAAATTGAAGGAATTCACAACCGCACTGATTTTGATTTAAGCCGACATGAGCAGTTCTCGGGAAAATCTTTAAAATATTTTGATGAAGAATCTAAAGCTAAAATTACTCCTTTCATTATTGAAACCTCTGCCGGTGCAAGCAGATCCTTTATGGCTTTTCTTGTCGATGCTTATAATGAAGAACAGGTAAAAGATGAAAAAAGAGTTGTCCTAAAGTTTCACCCGAAGCTTTCCCCGATAAAAGCCGCGGTTCTGCCGCTTGTCAATAAAGACGGAATGGACATCATCGCCATAAAAATAGAAGAAGACCTCAGGAAAAGACTGAAAGTTTTCTATGACGACAAAGGTGCAATCGGCAGGAGATACAGAAGGCAGGATGAAGCGGGAACACCGTTCTGCATTACTGTCGATACACAGACTTTATCCGATAAAACGGTAACGGTTAGAGAAAGAGATTCTATGAACCAGGAAAGAATCTCAAGCGATAGAATTTCAGAATATTTATATAATAAAATTTATTTATAAGCAGTATTTTCCCATTTAATATTTACAAGCGGAGGAATAAATAATTTTTTCTCCGCTTTTTATTTAACAATATGAAAATAAGCACATTAAGTATTTTACTTTTTCTTCTTTTCAATACAATTTATCCCCAAAATAGGTTGCTCGATTCACTTTGCGCCAGGGGAATTAAAGAAATTTACAACATTCAATTTGAAGAAGCAGAGAAGACATTCAGGAAAATCATTGCGGATTTTCCAGAACATTCTTCGGGAAGATTTTTCCTTGCGATGATAGACTGGTGGAAAATAATGCTTAATCCGGACAACGAATCTTATGATGATATCTTTTTCCAGAAGCTTGAAGATGTCATTTACCAGTGCGATGAAATTCTGGATAAAGATCCTAAAAATATAGACGCACTTTTTTTTAAAGGAGGCGCTGTCGGTTTCCGGGGGAGATTAAGAGCGTTCAGGGAAAGCTGGATTAAAGCTGCTGATGATGCCAGGGAGGCGCTGCCGATTGTCCAGAAAGCATCTGAATTGGATCCCAATAATGTTGATGTACAGCTCGGATTCGGAATCTATAATTATTATGCTGCGGTCATACCGGAAGAATATCCGATCATAAAACCTCTTATGATTTTCTTCCCTTCCGGCGATAAAGAAAAAGGAATTAATCAGCTTAACAACACGGCAATGAAAGGGAAGTTTGCCAAATATGAAGCCCGCTACTTTCTTATGACGCTTTATTTCAACTATGAAGATAATCCTTATAAGGCTGCAGAATATGCTTCCATGCTTAATTCAGATTTTCCTAACAATCCTGTTTTTCAAAGATGGACGGGGAGAATTGAAGCGAGAAGAGGAGATTATGCGGCGGCATCAAAAATCTTTAAGAATATCCTTGCCAAATCCGGACAAGGTGTTAGAGGTTTTGGAGAAGATAAAATTGAACGGGAGGCTTATTATTATGTCGCTTATGACTACAGGAACCAGGGGGAGCTTGATTCCGCTGAATATTTTTTCAAAAAATGTACGGAGGTATCGAATAAGATCGATAAGGAAAATCAATCAGGCTTTTTAATTAATTCTTATCTTTACCTGGGGATGATAAATGATATTTGGGGCAAAAGAAAGGAAGCGGAAAAATATTATAACCGGCTTCTGGAAATGAGAGAATACGGCAGGTCTCATAGTTTAGCCAAAGAATATCTTCAAAAACCATATAAGCAGTAGCTAGGTTACTATTTGAATAAAAAAGCGTAATGTCACCTCTGGGAAACGGCGGGAAGCTCTTTCATTTTAAATTATATCAAATTATTCTTTCCTCTTTAGGTCACAGGATTGTTTAAATCTTACAATAATCTTTCTGACATTACATAACCCACCCCTTCTTCCCCTCCAAGGAGGGGACAATCCTCTTTATTGGATTTGTTAGAAGTAAATATGAAATGTCCGAACCTATTATAAAAAATGTTAACAGTATAAAACAATAAGAATTAACCTATCAGAAATGCTTAGTTAATATTTCCAATAAAAAAGTAAACATATAAAACAAGTGCAGTGTCCCCTCCCGGGAGGGGAAGAAGGGGTGGGTCTGACTTATCCCAAAAAGGTTGATACTACTTTATTACTATCATAAAGAAATGAAGCTC
>CAYSGP010000157.1:0-6167 GCA_964430095.1 uncultured Ignavibacteriaceae bacterium | reverse complement strand
GGTCTCTTGCCCGGATAAAATTCTACTTTATATTTATCCGCATAATCCTGAACTCTGTCATTAGCGCTGGAGCGCATCTTTAACATGAAATCAATTTTTTCGCCCCTAACGCCGTTTGGATCATGTATAAATCCGTCGGGGCCGGATAAAGTAACAACTTTTCCTCCGAGCTGGTTTATTTTCTGCACTGCTCCCCAAGCAACATTTCCAAAGCCTGAAACAGCAAAAATTTTCCCCTCAATATCCCGTCCCTTTGTCCTCAGCATTTCCTGTGCAAAATAAACCGCACCATAACCGGTTGCTTCCGGACGAATCAGTGAGCCGCCCCAGTTTAACCCTTTTCCAGTCAATACTCCGGTGAATTCATTCTTTAATCTTTTATACTGCCCGAATAAAAATCCGATTTCCCTTGCTCCTACACCGATATCGCCGGCAGGCACATCGGTATCCGGACCAATGTGGCGGAACAATTCAGTCATAAAGCTTTGACAGAAGCGCATCACTTCATAATCGGTTTTTCCTTTCGGATTAAAATCGGATCCTCCTTTGCCTCCTCCCATGGGCAAAGTGGTAAGACTATTTTTAAAAACCTGTTCGAAGGCTAAAAATTTTAATATGCCGATATTCACCGAAGGGTGAAATCTTAGTCCTCCCTTATATGGCCCTATTGCGCTGTTCATTTCGATCCTGAAGCCGCGGTTTACATGAAATTCACCCTGATCATCCATCCATGGTACACGGAAGATTATAACTCTTTCAGGTTCAACCATTCTTTCCAAAATTTTCGCAGAACGGTATTCAGGATGTCTGTCCAAAACCACGGTTAACGATTGAGTCACTTCTTCAACTGCCTGATGAAATTCAGGTTCGCTTGGATTCAGGGCTTTTACCTGGTTCATTAAATTCGTTACATATTCAGACATAATTCCTCTAATTTTTATTTTTTAACTCTATAAGATTTTGATTTTTGCAGGATTAAATTCTTTTTGAGCAGCTCTCCCTGTTCGTTACTATCGGAACGGAAAAGCTTTCTAGGGTTTGTCATGGGAAGAGTCCAAAATAACTTTTTCTTCCAAATATTTTTTATTTCATTAAAATTAGCAATTAATTTCCTCAAAAACCCATCAATTTTTTCACTCCGGATAGAAAAATTGCTTCATGAAAAAAGTATAAATAGATTTGCAGGCAGATATGACAGATTTTGGAAATCTGAAGAAGAAGATATAACAGATTTTGGAAATCAGTCATATCTATAAAGGATTTCAAAATGAATTACGAAATAATAAAAGAAAAAATTAAGCAGGCTAAAGATATTCTTATTGAAAAAGATATCGACACCTGGCTGATTTTTGTGAGGGAAAGCCCGATAATCCCTGATCCTTCTATGGAAATAGTTGTCGGCGGGAACTGCACATGGCAGTCCGCTTTTTTTATAAACAGAGATGGCTCGACTGCAGCAATTGTAGGCTCGCTTGAGCAGGAGAATTTCGAAAAACCGGGAGTTTATAAAGAAGTTATCGGGTATCTCAAATCGATTAAAGAACCTTTGCTTGATTATTTATCTAAAAAGAATCCGATTAAAATTGCCGTAAATTTTTCGAAGAATTCTACTCTTGCCGACGGCCTGACTTACGGGATGTACCTTATGCTGCTCGATTATTTGCAAGGAACAGGTTTTGAAAATAAATTAGTCAGCTCCGAAGAAATAATATCTTCATTAAGAGGGAGGAAATCGGCAAAAGAACTTGAGATTATGAAAGAAGCGGTTGAAAAAACCCTGAAGATTTATAACAAGGTGACAAAGTTTATTAAGCCGGGAAAGAGCGAAAAAGATATTGCAAAGTTCATTTCAAATATTGTAAAAGAAAAAGGATACGAGCTTGCCTGGGAAGAGGATCACTGCCCGGCAGTTTTTACGGGACCTGAATCGGGCAGTGCGCACACAGGCCCGACAGATCAAAAAGTGAAGAGAGGACATCTGGTCAATATTGACTTCGGAATTAAGTATAAAGGCTACTGTTCAGATCTGCAGCGCACCTGGTATGTTTTGAAGAAGAATGAAAAGAAAGCTCCTGCTGAAGTTCAAAAAGGATTTGAAGTGATACGGGATTCAATTCAGAAAGCTGCAGACAGCCTTAAACCGGGCGCAACGGGAATTGAAATAGATGGTATTGCCAGAAATTATATAACTCAAAACGGGTATGAAGAATATCCTCATGGTTTAGGACATCAAGTCGGGAGAAGAGTACATGATGGTGGAAGCGGTTTGTTTCCGGGCTGGGAGCGTTATGGAAATTCTCCCTACTTAAAAATTGAAGTAGGGCAGGTATATACCATTGAACCTCGCCTCACCGTAAAAGATTACGGTACGGCAACTATTGAAGAAGAAGTAGTTGTTACTAGAAACGGATGTGAATTTATTTCTGATCCGCAGAAGAAATTAATACTGATTAAGTAACTCAGACATTCTTGTCTGAGATGATAAAAAATTCGGCAAAACAGAATAACTGAAAAAGGCTAAGTCACGAAGTAAATCGTAAATCTAAAATTATTTAACTTTATTGGTAAAAAATTTTTCTGCAGCAGACATTCCTGTATGTTTTACGACTAAAAGCCCTCTCCCTTGGAGAGGGTTTGGGTGAGCCTTCTAAAATTCACAAATTCTGTTACATGATTCATTCAGCAGCTTTGTATACTCTTCAAAACTTATTTCCACAGCACCGAACATTTTCAAATGTGGAGTCATGTATTGAACATCCAGCAGTACAAATTTTTTTTCTGCCAAATGTTCAATTAATTTGATCAAAGCTGCCTTAGAGGCTTGTGGCGATTTTGAAAACATCGATTCACCGAAAAAAGCTCCGCCGAAAGTAATTCCGTACAATCCGCCGGCTAATTTTCCTTTTTTCCACGTTTCTACAGTATGCACGTGGCCTAATTTTTTTAACCGGTTATACGCCTGAATTAATTCCTTGCTGATCCATGTTTCATCCCTGTCGGCACAACCGTTCACCACTGCGGTAAAATCCGAATCATACTTAAACTCAAATGTTCCTGATTGAATTACTTTTTTTAGCGAGCGGGGATAGTTGTAATTATTTAGCGGAATGATTGTCCTGATTTCCGGCAAATACCAGTTTATTTCCCCCGAATCATCCGCCATGGGGAAAGCGCCGCTTGCGTAAAGACGGAGCATATTTCCCGGCTGCAGGAAATCATTAGGATTGTAGAGATCTTTATTTTTCATTCACTTGAAATAAAATCTAATCTAAATATTCTCTATCCGTAACTAGTAAGGAACGATATGAAATATCCATGCATGTTAAAATTCATTTTTTTCTAATTCTCAAAATTCCAACTATAACTAAACTTTTTTATCATTCATCAATTTTAACTTCAAGCTGAATAATTGCGTAACCCTTAATTGATTCGTAAGCCGCATAGATTACCCCCGCTAAAACGGAAATCATTCCCATCAGGAATAATAAAGTTACTAACCATGTGAGCCTGTCAGGCACAAGCAGAGACTGAATCCCAATCAGAAGAGAAGTTAGTACAAACAGGGCAACAGCAATTGTATAACACAGAACAGCATTGCGCACAATTCTGACTCTGGAAGCCAACTCCTGAATCTGCACTGATACACTCTCGATTCTTAAATTTTCTTCATAACTGAATTCCTTCCCGGCAGCTTTAAGCAGGCTCCTGCGCCGCTCTTCATTTAAAAGTCTGATCCGGTTAACAACCAGCGAATATTTATTATTCATGCTCAGGATAAGCAGCCCGCATGCAGAGATCATTAAACCTGGAGCCAGCATAAGCTGGATTATTTCGACAATCGAAATAGATGTTTCCATGGCTGAAAATCTTTCTTGTTGGATTGCTTTAAAAATAGGAAAAGAGAGGGATTGATGTACAGGTTACATCGGAAGAATAAAAAAAATAAAGCTGCAATCAATGAACAGCGTTATGTTCAATCTTTTCTTGTGCCCTGCCGAAAATGCTGCTCATGAAAAATTTTATAAAGTCGAAAGGAATAAGATTGAATACAAAAAACCTAAAAGAGCCGGCATTGAAAATAGTAACCCGCAAACGGGTTTTCTCGTCTAATTGACAAAGCATCCTCATCATTGCATCTTCGTTTACGGGTTGTTTTAAATCAATGTAAAGGAAATCAGGAAGTTCGCTTTGTAATAGATGGATTAAATCTTGCGTGGTAATTAAATTAAATGAATTTGAAGTGAAAAATTTCCTCACCGCCTTTTCAAGCAAGCTGGCTTTATTTCTCTCTTCAATTACTATTACCTTGTTCATAATTTCGCACCTGCCTCCACGAATCAAAGTTAAATATTAGAAAAGTAATGAGTTGTGATAAAAAGTATAGTTTTTACTTATTTAAACCTCCGTTCTTTTAATGAAATCCGTAATTACTTTATCGCCGGAATCAATAAACTGCTGCGGAGTACCCGCAAAATAAATTTTACCTTCGTGCATCATAGCAACTCTATCGGCTACATTTTTTACGCTGTACATATCATGGGTAACTACAACCGACGTAACGCTGAGCTTTTCACTTAATTCCTTAATCAGGTTATCAATCGAATCTGCCATAATCGGATCCAGGCCTGTTGTGGGTTCATCGTAAAAAATGTAATCGGGATTTGTAATCAGCGCCCTGGCAAGTCCTACTCTCTTTTTCATTCCGCCGGAAAGCTCGGCAGGTTTTAATTTTTGTATTCCCGGTAAACCAACCATCTCAAGCTTTTCTTCGATGAGCTTTTTGATCTCGTTTTTTTTTGATCCGTTGCCGCTGATTACGGAAGCCTGTCCCGATTCTACAAGGGGAAGCGCAATATTTTCCTCGACGGTCATTGAATCAAAAAGGGCTGCACCCTGAAAGAGGAATCCGAATTTTCTTCTGAGCTTGTATAATTCTTCTTCACTCAGCTCGTTTACCGTTTGGTTTTCAACTTTCACATATCCCGAATCTGGATACAGGAGACCTACAACGTGTTTTATAAGAACGCTCTTTCCGCAGCCGCTTCTCCCGACGATAACAATCGTCTCACCCGAATCTATTTTTAAGCTGACGCCGTTTAAAACAGAATTTTCATTAAATCTTTTATGAAGATTATTTATCTCTATCATTTAAAAATTTTAAAAACAATATAGGTAAATTTATTAATAAAGTTGACCAAATAAAATTTCAATAAAAAAAATAAAAAAATTATATTAGATTATGCAATACAAATTCACGGAGTCGGTTAATGAAGCTGATTAAATTAATTACGGCGGCAGTAATATTAAATTCCTGTTTGTCTGCTCAAGACGCAATAAATACTTCTGCCAGAGATGAACTCCCGATTTATTACAGGCAAAATTCTTTCTGGCTTACATCGCCAGGTGCAATGAAATACGGGTTATATGGTTTCGATAACCCGGCGCTGCTTTCTGCTTTGGACAAAATAAACCTGGAAGTATTCTGGAGTTCGCAAATAGAAAATGATCAAAACACGGATGATTACAGCAAGTGGGGATTGTTTACTGCAGTCCCGCATCTTGGATTCGGATTTGTTAATGAAAAGGTTTCCGGAAATTCTATAACGGATTATAAAATATCAACTGCACTTGGCAATTCATCATTTAGCTTTGGATTAGCATACGGGTGGTCAAACGGGAATACTGATTTTTTCAGCCGCTCTAATCTTTTTACATCCGGAATTATTTTCAGACCCGTAAAATATTTATCCTTGGGATTAATTGGTAATTTCCCTATCGACAGCAAAGGTGAAGGTGCATTGGATTTGGCAGTCAGGCCATTTGGTAATGAAAAAATTTCAATATTCGGCGATTACGTTTACAAAAAAGGCTTAGAAGCGTCGGTTGTAAATTGGAGCGCCGGCGCCGCCCTTGAATTAATTCCCGGGGTAAGATTAACAGGAAGATATTTTGAAGGCAAAAGCTTTAATGCCGGAATACAGCTTTCGCTCGGAAATTTAGGATTTTCTATCCGGCCGGATTTTAATTCAAACGGAACTCATGCTTCCAATGTTTATGGTATCAGAATAGGAGGGTATGACAGGAATTTCTTTTCATCCATTTTTCAGAAAAAAAATTATGTCGATCTTAATCTTTTAGGGAAAGTAAAATACCAGCGTTATATCTTC
>CAYSGP010000156.1:0-5807 GCA_964430095.1 uncultured Ignavibacteriaceae bacterium | reverse complement strand
GAAACAATTATGCTGAAGAGGATGGTCTTTAATTTATACATGATACGTTTTCCGTTCATAAAAGCTTAAACCTAAAATATTCTTATTTGAGATACTATTCATGCCAAATATTAATCCAAAGACGAATTTCTTCAAATACTTGGGAAAAGTGCTTAAAAATAATAAATTCAGAGAAATGAAAACCCTATAATATGTTAAAAAATGAGCCGTTTTGGGATTTGATACACTTCCGGGATATTAAAGCGCTGATTCCTTTAATTTTTTCTTAATATAAGAAAAGATCCCGTCCGATATTATGACCTCTTTAAAACCTTCTGTTAAATCAGATCCGGAAATCATATTTAAATCTTTTTCTAAGGGGAGTATACATAATCCTCCCAAGTCTACTGCAGCCGGGCTCCATAAAATTCCTTTGTCATATAATGCAGGGCGATGTTTTTTTCTCAAGAATATAATCAGCCTCCAATTTTCATCTTCATAATTTAAAATAAGCTTCATAATCGTCTCATACTGAGTGTTACTGACTTCATGAAAAAGTTTGTAAAGATAATTAAATATTCTTTCAATAACCGAAATCTCATTTGATTGTATAACAAAATATTTCCTCACTCCGTCATCAACCGGATAAATTAATCCGTTATTTATCTGAAGCAATGGTTCGCTATATTTTCTTTTTATTTCGTCAAGATCATTTTCAAGCGGCATAATAAATTTAGTGCATGCCTGGAAATGCAGGTGGTCCGGAGCGGAGGCACCGCATTTCGGCCCGTTATAAAAAACCGTATAATACTTCGAAAGATCTTTTGCCAGAGAAAACATGACCGGAAAATTCTCCAAGATGGCCTGCGGTTTATGCTTTAAACTGCTTATGGTAAAATGTTCCGGGAAAATCGGAAACGGATTGACAAGTATTAAAAATTCATCTTTGTAAATTATCCCCTTCTGTTCTTCAGGAAGATTTTCAATACACAGAAAACATTTTCTTTCCTTGATTGATTCCGGATCAACTTTTGCTGAGCTGCTTTTTATCCTGCGGGGATTAAATTGCACCCGAATTGTAAAGCCTTCATATAATATTTTTTTTTCTTTAACTGATTTTAAACTGTCAAATCCTTCCCTCATTTCGGTCCATGATTTTTTTTGGGTACTAAGCAGATGTCTTGCAGAATCGGCATAATTCCCTGACTCTAAATAAGTCTTGATATCAGTATCAGCGGAAATTTTTTTAATCACTGTCTCTTCCCTGATGAAATATTCTGAATAAAAAATCAGATATTATGGCTCAAGGTTTATTGCCTGCATTCAGCTTTTGCCGCGCGAGTATTTCCAAAGTTCTAATTCTGTCTTTATAGAAATTATTTGAATTCTGTTTTTCAATTGACAGAGATGCATCGGAATTCCCTTCCCATCTTCTGCAGAGGTAGACAGGCTCATAAATTCTGGCAATTTTGTACCGCCTGGACACAGCTAATCCCGCTGCATAATCTTCGCCGTAGCTTACATTGGGAATTTTCAGCTTACGCAGAACAGGTGTAAAAAAAGCCCTCGGTGCGCCTAATCCGTTTATCCTTAAGGCGTTATTCCTTCCGTTTTCCTCCGTCCATTCTTTATGATCTATTGTGCCGGGAGGGATTTCATTCAAATTAAAATCGGTCAGCTTATAGGAACCGATCACCATTGCACAATTTTCCTCATCAAAAATATTTATAATTTTTTGCAGCGAATTTTTATCCGAATAAAGATCATCGCTGTCCAGCTGCACGGAAAATTTACCGCATGCATCGTTATGAACAGCTTCATTCCAGCATCCGCCGATTCCGAGATCTCTTCTATCGGGAACAAGGTGAATAAGCTGTTTGCTTTTTGAAATGGATTTAAGAATTTCCGATGTGCCGTCGGTTGAATGATTATCAACTGCAATTACATTGAAAGAGAAATTAGTTTTTTGCTTTAATGCGGAATTAACTGCATCGGCTATAGTTTTTGTTCTGTTTTTTACAGGAATAATTATACTAGCCTTGACCGGAAATTCCAGATCAAAATCTTTTACCTTTTCAAATTCAGGATAGAGATAAGCATTTATTTTTTTTAAATGATGAGTGGCAGCTTTTTCCATTTCCAGCTGAACTTCTTTGTTCTTGGGATCAACATAATCGAAATTCTTTTCTCCCGATTTCCGAAAATCTATTTTTTCAGCAGCATAAAGGTACTCCGGAATTCTTATCAGAGGATATTTCCGGGAAAGATTTAAACGTAAGCTGTATAAGCCGGCAAATTTATATTCTGAATTATCCTCAGCTAATGAATAATTGAAAGCTTCTTTATTTATCAGGTAAAGCGGACCAAAATCAAAATCATCTCTAATGCTGCCGGACTGGTAATCAATCAGCAGATGAATAGATCTGCTTCCTCCTTTTAAATCGTAGTAATCGGAATAAATCAGTCCCGCACCTGAAGACTCCGCAATGTCGACCATTCTATCCAGACAAAATTGACCGAGTTCTAAACCTGTTAATTCATTAATAAATAAAATATAAGGAGTTTCAACCTTTTCAATGAACTGTCTTAATATACTGCTTCCCAAAGGATGTTGAACATGCAGGCAGTTAACACCGGGGATATTCAATTCATTCTTGGAACAATTTATTAATGAAATAGAGTGAATTAAGCCGGAATTACCCAATTCACTTATCGTTCGTTTCGTATTTTCAATTTCTAGATGCTGAGAAATTAAAAAAGCTGTTAATGGCTTGTTTGCCATGGTAAATTTATTTTTAAATCAAATGCAACAAATAAATGGTCTTAAAATTTTGTTCGTTTAAAAAATACAAAGAATCAGTGAATCTCCATACTTTGAATAACCGAAAATATTGACGGTCCTATTTTCAAACTCCTGAATGTGATAAATTATTATTACATTCTAGATATTATTTGCAGCAATCTAAAAAATCTTTATAATAGCATAATCAAATAGAAGTTCAAATTCTTAAAAAGAAAAGGAGAGTTTCTTTATGCAGGATTTTTTAAACCGGGTTTACTTCGGGAACACGGTTTTAATGTACCTTACTGCTTTTGCCATTTTTACGGCGGGAATAATAATCGTAAAAATTTTCCAGAAAATAGTTTTATACCGTCTCAAGAAATGGTCTGAAAGAACAGACACAAAAATTGATGATTTCCTGATAAGAGGTTTTGAAAAATCAGTCTTGCCATTGATTTATTACGCCATTATATTTTTTGCTGTCAACACATTAGAAATATCGCCGAAACTGGTGAATATTCTGCACATTCTTTCTTCAGTATTGATCACATTTTTT
Source organism: uncultured Ignavibacteriaceae bacterium (assembly GCA_964430095.1). Lineage (GTDB taxonomy): Bacteria > Bacteroidota > Ignavibacteria > Ignavibacteriales > Ignavibacteriaceae > DATKLQ01. Next base: position 2,490 of record CAYSGP010000156.1, on the reverse strand, counting down.
GCTGTAAAATTAATTTCGGCAATATTCAGGTTTTCCTTTAACAGCTACATAATTAAGCAGGAAAAAGGGGAGGAAAAGCAGAAACAGATTAAAGGAATAACATCGATTGTAACATTCCTTATCTGGGGATTCGGTCTTGTTTTCCTGCTAAGCAATTTGGGATATAATGTCACTGCAGTGATTGCAGGTCTGGGAATCGGCGGTATTGCTATTGCTCTGGCTGCTCAAGCAGTTTTAGGTGATCTATTCAGCTACTTTGTAATATTTTTTGACCGTCCGTTTGAAATCGGCGACTTTATCATCGTAGATGATAAAATGGGTTCAGTTGAATATATAGGCATTAAAACAACAAGACTCAGAAGTCTTGGCGGCGAACAGCTGATTTTTTCCAATGGAAATCTTACCAGTTCGCGTATTCATAATTATAAAAAAATGGAAAGAAGAAGAGTTGTATTTCAGCTCGGAGTAGTTTATCAAACCAAAGCGGATCTTCTAAAGGAAATTCCTGGTATTGTAAAAAAAATTATAGAATCTCAAAAAAATATTGCATTTGACAGAGGGCATTTTGCCAGCTTCAAGGAATCCAGCCTTGTTTTTGAATTTGTATATTATGTTTTATCTAATGATTACAATAAATATATGGATATCCAGCAGAATATAAATTTGATGATCTATGAGGAATTTGAAATACGCGAAATTCATTTTGCTTACCCAACGCGAACACTTTATTTAAATAGAAATTCTAAAGATGACGGGAAGAAATCCGAAATCATCAAAGAGCAGGGATAAAGAATTGCGGATTCCATTTAAAATAAAAATTAAAAAAAATCGGTAACTCTATTGATTTTATCAATTTATGGGAATAAATTTGCCATGGAGATTTTAGGAGAATAGTGATTTGGGTTTAACTGAAACTTTTAAACCCTGTACAATCGATTACAGTGATTGTATAGATTGTCCTCAATTCGAAGAGTGTATCGCAAAAGAGTACATTGCTGATGGGAAATCTCATCTATGGCTTCCTATTTATTTGGCAGCGCTCCTAGGATTAATAATCTACATAGTCATTTAATTACTAGCCTGCCATAAAAATTCAAGCCTGCAATTTCTACTTGAAAAACCTTTTCATATTTAGGTCTTATGATTTCTCGCTCGTTATATAAATGAGTTATTGTGTTTAATCTTACTCTTATAGCAAAAAAAATTCATATCCCCAGAATAATTATTTTACAGATTGCAATTTAAGTTTTATCATAGAATTCAACCCTCATGAAAACCAAAAAAAGCCGGGCTTTATTTGATCAAGCAAAAAAAATTATACCAGGCGGAGTTAATTCCCCTGTAAGAGCATTTAAACCGGTCGGAGGCAATCCGCTCTTTATCAAAAAGGGAGAAGGTTCAAAAATTTATGACGCAGATGGAAACGAGTTTATCGATTATGTGGGAAGCTGGGGTCCTCATTTGTTTGGTCATAATCCGTCATTTATTAAAAAGGCAGTTCAGAAAGCTCTGGAAAAGGGAACAAGTTTCGGAGCCCCCACCGAAAACGAAGTTAAACTAGCAAAGCTGATTAAAGATCTCGTACCATCAGTAGAAATGGTAAGAATGGTTAACAGCGGAACAGAGGCCACAATGAGCGCGGTACGCGCTGCACGAGCTTATACAGGAAAAGAAAAAATCATAAAATTTGAAGGATGCTATCACGGTCACGCAGATTATTTTTTAATTAAAGCCGGTTCAGGAGCCTTGACCCTTGGCATTCCTACAAGTCCTGGCGTTACAAAAGGAAATGCGGCAGATACTTTAACTGCAGATTACAACGATATTGAATCGGTAAAAAAATTATTCTCTGCAAATAAAAATCAAATTGCAGCTGTAATAATCGAAGCCGTGGCTGGGAATATGGGGGTAATCCGTTCAACTGATAAATTTATTAAAGACTTATTTGAAATTTGCCGGGAAGAAAAAGCGGTTATAATTTTTGATGAAGTTATGACAGGTTTTAGAGTAGCTAAAAGCGGCGCACAGGAATTGTACGGAGTGAAACCCGATTTAAGCACTTTCGGAAAAATAATCGGGGGTGGTCTCCCTGTCGGGGCATTCGGCGGAAAGAAAGAAATAATGGAAATGATTGCTCCTGCCGGCCCGGTTTACCAGGCCGGAACATTAAGCGGGAACCCGCTGGCAATATCAGCCGGTTTAGCAGCTCTGAATTTTATTAAAGAAAACCCGGGAATTTATAAAAAGATGGAGAAGAAATCCTCATATCTTGCCGAAGGCATCAATGAAAATATGAGGAAACTTAAAAGGAAATTTATTTTAAACCGCACCGGTTCTATGTTTACTTTATTTTTTACGGAAGAGGAAGTAACCGATTTTAATTCGGCTGTTAAAGCAGATACTGAATTATTCGGAAAATATTTTAATGAAATGCTGAAAAGAGGCATTTATCTTCCTCCATCACAGTTTGAAGCGGTTTTTATCTCATCT
>CAYSGP010000155.1:0-3207 GCA_964430095.1 uncultured Ignavibacteriaceae bacterium | reverse complement strand
CTTAAAACAAGATTGACTTGCATTCATTTCGGGGTGTTCATCAGCAATTTCCCAACAAGGTGTTCTTCCGTCAAAAACAATTTGTAAAGATTTATTGTCTGAAATCTTTGAAGAAATGAAAATTTCGTCTGTACTAACAGGATTTCTTCTGTTTAACGAATAGCTCCATCCTCCGTTTCCAAGCATAAGTTGGTTTTGTGGCGTTAAAAGATGAAAAAGATTTTCATTTAGTTTTACCAACGAAATTTTTTCTGGCAAACCACTACTTTGCAGGTGATAAACTTCCTTAAAGCTACTAATTCCCTCATTTTCAGAAACCGTGAACGTACCTTTGATAATACGTTTTTCACCACCGCCTTTAAAGCCCAAAGTGTTAGGTTGCGACTCTCCAAAGGTAATATCCAACACGAAAGAATTTGTGTTGTCTAATTTTAAATTCCACCTTATAAAATCAATTTTTGTTTCGGCAGGAATTGTGAGCATTGATTTGATAATCTCATCTCCAGGGGTGCTTCCTACCAAAATAATTTCGGACGTAGGATTTTTTGCAGAATAGGAGCCTGTAAGAAGAACACACAACAACAGTAGTGTATTTCGGAAAGATAGTTTTAATGTTATCATACTATTCAAAATTAGTTCAACTAACCACTGCTCTATTTTAAGTCCTCTCGTGCGTAGCTCAACAATAAAAGTTCTAAAAATGAAAATAAGGAACACCGGAAAATGGAATTAAATTTTGAAGGGACTTTAATGACTTTTAACATAACTTTTGAGAATAATTTTGTCAAGAAAAATTTATAATAATAAAAATTGATTTGTGAGGTGCATCTCACAGACTACTGTTTAAAAAGTTCTTGTAAAGATTTGCCTTTCCAATTGAGGGAATAATTCAGATTACCATTCTTGGAGGATTAATAAGTTCTACAATTTTATTGCGGCTTGTTACTCCGGTTGTTTATAAGTTGATACCGCCGAAGATAAAATAATATTGCGGATTTCCCGCCTTCGGCAAGACAAGTCGGATTTCGGATTCCAGCCTGCGCCAATCCTCAGCCGCCGCATCAAGCTTTGGCGGACAAGGCGGCAGGCAGGTAATTAAAAAAAACCTAACTGAATTTTTATTTTTAGATTTTATTAATGGGAAGTTTAATTTGAAAACATGTTTCGCCGGGTTTTGATATTACACTAATCTCTCCTTTATGTTTTTGAGATATAATATTATGGCTGATGTTCAAGCCCAATCCTGTACCTTCGCCGGGAGGTTTTGTTGTAAAAAACGGATCGAAGATCTTCGGTTTGATCTCATCGGGGATTCCCGGTCCTGAATCTTTTATTTCTACTATAAGCCATCCGTCGGATTGGTAAGTCTTTAATAAAATTTTCCCCTTCCCGTTCATTGCACTGACAGCATTATCTATGATATTTGTCCAAACCTGGTTTAGTTCGCTTCCATAAGCTTCAATTCGCGGTAGATTTTCGGAATATTCACGCGTAACAGTAATACCATCTTTCAGCTGGCTTCTAAGCATAACCAAGGTATTATCTAAACCTTCATGGATGTCTAACGATTGAATCGGTGCTTGATCAAGATAAGTATAAGATTTTAATGCTTTAACAATCTGCGTAACCCTTGATGAACCTTGCTTAATTTCTTCGGTTAAATTATACGTTGTGAAACTGCTTCCAAGGAATGATATAATAATTGGAAATTGTTCATTTGAAAAACAATCGACAAGCTTGGAAAGTTCATCCTTGCTGAACCCAATATTTACAAGTATTGAAGCAAACTCCCAGCTCTTTTTAATTCCCTTATTCGATAACCACAATTCCATTTCATCCTCAAGGTCGCTTCGTTCCAAAAGGTTTAACTCGGCAGGGTGTTTCGACTTCTTGTATATTATATCTTTCAAAGTTTTCAGAGCTTCAAATTGTTTCTCCGATAAACTTATTTTTCCCAATTCCTGAAGACTATTTTCCAATTCAATTAAACCCTTGTTCAAATGTTCTGCACCCCGGAGTACGGCAGATGCTGGATTATTTAATTCATGTGCTATTCCTGCACTCAACTTTCCCAGGGTTGCTAATTTTTCACTCTGCCTTAAGGTAAGTTCCTGCTGAAGATATGCACGTTCCAGCTCCCTGTTCTTATTCATTAATTTTATTCCTAAGTCTTTCTGCATTACAAAGTAGTTAAACACTACAAAAATAACTGCAGAAACTGCTGATACATTTATAACGAAGAAAATATATACAGCTATATCGGATAGATTCCTTACCTTTGGATGGAAGGGTTGAATTATTACTGCTGCAATAACAGACACAATGAAAGCTGTAAACCAATATTTTGCATGGCTTGGTTTACCGCAGAGTAGAGCTCCAATTGGAGCCAACAATCCCCATAAAATTACCGCACTGCCATTAATAAAACCGCCCAGTTCGACCATTAATAAAAACGGGAGAAGAATTGTAAGCAGCAGCTGGAAAAAACGGAACAGTTCAAACCTTTTTGTAAATATTAAAAAAACGATATTAAATATTGAAAGAATAGAATAGGAAATAGGTATAAAAGAAGCGGCAATTTCATTCAGCATCATATAAATTATTCCCCAGATAAATCCTGCAATACTTATTAGTATAGTAGTAATTACCAGTAAAGATTTCCGGAGCCGTGTTTCCTCATCGTCCTCCTGACGTATTCCAATTCTTCTTAATGCAAGAAGAAATTTCTGTGTTATAGATATGGTTGAGATTTTTAAATGCCTTTTTATGCGGGAATAATTTTAAGACAATTAAAATGAGCAATTATTTCATATAAGCTTTTGCTCCAGGTCTCAGCAAAAACATAGTGACCTCCCTGAAGAGGCAAGGTGGGTCGTTTTGCCATTAAACTAAATATTATTAAGCAGTGAGTATTTTAAATCTGCACACTTCTAAACCTAACCTCCTCGTTCAAATAATAATTCCTTAAAAAATCCATAATTTTGCATTATATCATTTTTAACTTTAATAAATGAAGCATGAAAAAACTGATTCTTTCAATTATCCTAATCATTTGCATACCTGATTTAATTGCTCAGACAGCTGCCATCCGGTTTGATACTTCTTCACATCAGGCAAAATATGCTGCAAAGATTTTAGAGCAGGCTCTAGAAAAGAAAGGTTACAGCATAAACAAGGGCGAATTTGATTACTCCATCTCAATTTTAG
>CAYSGP010000154.1:0-6255 GCA_964430095.1 uncultured Ignavibacteriaceae bacterium | reverse complement strand
TACTCAAAGCTGATTCACGCTCTGGACGTAAAAGGAATTACCATTAACAGGAAAATCCTGGCTAATCTTGCAGTCGAGAGTCCTGCGGCTTTTACGGAAGTAGTTAATTTCTCAGCTAATTAATTTTTATTACCCTCTTTTAGAAAACAAAAATATAAAAGAGGGTATTATTTTAAAATTTAATTAAAAATATCTCCGTGCATATCGAAAAAATAAATAATCTCGATAAAGAGTTTCAGGAAGATGCTTCATCAGTTTCTTCACTAAAGGAGCTCGAGGAAATCCGTATAAAATATTTCAGCCGCAGCGGACTTCTATCCCAATTGTTTGATGACCTTAAAAATGTATCCAAAGAAGATAAGCCGGTTCTGGGAAAAAGTTTAAATGAACTTCGGAATAAATTATCGGCTCAATTTGATAAGATTAAAGTAGATCTTGAATCAAATGAAAAAAAGACTGTACATAAAATTGATCTTACCCTTCCGGGAATACCAAAACAGATTGGCAGCAAACATATTCTAACTCAGACCCTTGACCAGATAAAAGAAATCTTTAAAGGGATTGGATTTTCGGTTTTTGAAGGACCTGAAATTGAATCCGATTACAATAATTTTGAAGCACTGAATTTTCCGGAAGATCATCCTGCCAGAGATATGCAGGATACCTTTTTCCTGAGTAAAAAATTTCTTTTGAGAACTCATACATCTCCCGTCCAGATAAGAGTAATGGAAAAATATAAACCTCCAATCAGGGCGATTATGCCGGGTAAATGCTACAGGAATGAAGCAGTAAGTGCAAGAAGCTACTGTATGTTTCACCAAGTGGAGGGGCTCTATGTTGATACCGATGTTACATTTGCCGAGCTGAAAGGAACACTTGTTTCATTTGCCAGGCAATTTTACGGTGAAGATCTTGAATACCGGTTCAGGCCGAGTTTCTTCCCGTTTACAGAACCGAGTGCCGAAATGGATATCACCTGTTTTATATGTCATGGTAAAGGCTGCAGAGTTTGTAAATATTCAGGCTGGCTGGAAATTTTGGGGTGCGGGATGGTTGACCCCAATGTTTTTAAATATGTCGGGATTGATCCTGAAAAATATACCGGATATGCTTTCGGCATGGGAATCGAAAGAACGGCTATGCTTAAATACGGTATAAATGATATCCGGATTTATTTCGATAACGATATTAGATTTTTAAAACAGTTTTAATCCGGAATAAAAGTGAAAATCTCATTAAACTGGCTTAAAGAATATGTCAGCCTGGAAGGAATACCTGACCAGGAAATTATATCCGGTCTTACAATGTCCGGTCTGGAAGTTGAAGATGTAGTCAACCAGAAAGAGCTTTATAAAGGATTCATTGTCGGAACTGTTAAGACTAAAGCCAAACACCCGAATGCAGATAAACTTTCCCTGTGTACCGTATCTACAGGCCAACAGGATTTTCAGGTAATATGCGGGGCCCCCAATGTTGAAGCCGGCCAGAAGGTAGTTTTTGCTCCAATCGGCACAATAATTCCAAAAGGTAATTTCCAGCTTTCCAAGGCTAAAATCCGCGGAATTGAATCTTTCGGCATGATCTGCTCTGAAGCGGAACTTGAGCTGAGCGACAATCATGAAGGAATAATGGTTCTTACAAACGGCTTCAAGGAAGGAACCCCGATTACCGAAGCATTGGAATTGGATGATATTATTTTAGAAATCGGCATTACTCCGAATCGTCCCGATGCATTATCGCATATCGGAGTTGCAAGAGATCTTGCCGCAGTTTTTAACAGAAAGTTTGAATATCCGGATTTGAAGAAATTCAAAAGCGAATCTAATGAAAAAATAGAAAAGCTTGCAAAGGTTGAAGTAATAGATGCCGAAAATTGTCCGAGATATGCAGCAAAAGTTGTCTGTGAAATTACCGTTAAAGATTCCCCCGAATGGCTGAAAAAAAGGATTAAGAAAATCGGGATGCGCCCGATTAATAATATTGTGGATATAACAAATTTTGTAATGTATGAATACGGCCAGCCTCTGCATGCATTCGATCTTGATCTTTTAAAGGGGAAAATAATTGTTGTAAAGAGCACAGATAAAGAATCATTTTTTACTACACTCGATTCAAAAGAAAGAAAACTACCTCCAAAAACTTTAATGATCTGCGATGCCGAAAAACCTGTAGCAATTGCCGGAGTAATGGGCGGTGAAAATTCAGAAATAAGCAGCGGTACAAGAAATATTCTTATTGAAAGCGCTTATTTCAATCCAAGCAGCATAAGGAAAACTTCAAGAGCTCTCGGATTATCAACCGATGCATCTTACCGCTTCGAAAGAGGCATAGATCCCTCCACGGCAGATGCCGCCGCCGAAAGAGCCGCACAATTTATTATTCAATATGCCGGAGGAAAAGAATCCAAGGGAATATTAGATGTTTATCCGGTTCCAATAAAAGAAAAAGAAGTAAGAATCAGGTTTGAAAGAGTATCTAAAATTCTCGGTTATCAGGTTCCAAGGGAAAAAATTTCTTACATTGTTGAAAAACTGGGATTCAAAGTAATCATAGAAACTGAAGACGAGCTTCATTTAAAAGTTCCTGCTTTTCGTCCCGATATTGAAAGAGAAATAGATGTAATTGAGGAAATTGCCAGGATAAACGGATATGATAATATCCCGGCAGTAAGTAAAGTTGCAATCACATTAACCAAAAGATTTGATGAATCCGAATTTGCTGATAAAATCCGGAATGCAGGCTCTGCGCTTGGTTTTTTTGAGATGATCAATAATCCTCTGCAGGATGAAAAATCCGCATCCTTAACCGGGAATCCTGTAAAAATTCTTAATCCGTTAAGCAATGATTTGGCTTATTTAAGAACATCTTTGATTCCCGGTGCACTTCAGACAGTTGCAAGAAATCTGAATTCCGGCGAAAAAGACTTATTCTTCTTTGAAATCGGCAATGTGTTTAATAAAATTTCTTCCGGTCCAATCGAAAGTTTTTCCGACTTTACCGAAGAAGAAATCCTCATTTTCTTAATTTCCGGAAGATTAAACGGGAAGGAATGGCATTCGGAGGAAAAGCAGGCTGACTTCTATCATTTGAAAGGTGCCGTAGATTCCTTTCTTATAAAAATGTCGCTTGACAATGTTTTAAATGATTCATATTATGACATGGCCGATAGAATTTATGATTTTTACTATACCAAAATTTTGAATAACAAAATTACCGGTATAGGCGGAAAAATTAATAAAGAAGTTCTTAAAAAATTTGATATATCTCAGGATGTTTTTTGTTTTGAATTTAACATCAGTCTGCTGAAGGATGTTAAAAAGAAAGAAAAGAGATATCTTGAACCGGTAAAATACCCGAAAGTGATAAGGGATTTTGCATTTGTATTCGATAAATCATTAACTTTCGGGCAAGTTAAGGATTTTATTCAGCAGAACGGCTCTAAGTTGCTTAAATCGGTTGCTTTGTTCGATATTTTTCAAAGTGAAAGCTTAGGCAGCGGGAAGCAAAGTTTGGCATTTACGTTGGAGTATTATTCTGAAGACAGAACTTTAACAGAGCAGGAAGTCGATAAAGAGTTTCAGAATCTTATAAATGCAGTTACCAAAAAGTTTAATGCAAAACTAAGAGGCAGTTGAGTGAACGATTTAGCCAAATATGACGGACTCTTGAATGATTTCAAGACCGTTGAGACTCAGGTAGCTGTGCTCAAGAAAAAATTAGAGTTTTGCTTTAAACAAAATGAAGAATTTGAAAAAAACATTGCTGAATTAAAGAAGGAAAATTCGGCATTATTACAAAAGATTGATAAATTAGAAAAGGATTTGAGCAAGATGCTGAACGGAGGGGAAACTAATTTATTTAATTCATTAAACGCAAAGGAGAGAGAATCACTAAAAGATAAATTACAGGATCTGATTTCGAAAATTGATTATCATATTAGTTCTTAAGTAGTGTACTAGTTCTTAAATATATTGTTTGTTTGATGGAAAAGGCATAAATGACGGATAAAAGGAAGCTAAAAATAAAAATATTTGATAAAGAATATTCTTTATTGGTAGAAAATGAAGAAATAGCAAAAGAGCTTGCTGTTTACGTGAATAAAGTTATGGAAGAAACCCGGGAGGAGCTCCCGGATCAGCCGGCTCAAACTATTGCTATTATAGGATGTTTAAATATTGCTTATGATTTATTTTTAGAGAAGAATAAGAATAGGGAATTTATGATTCAAGCCTCCGATAGGATGAAAAGAATAAAGCTTCTGCTTTCCGAAGCAGTGCCTGACCCATCTTAAATTAATTGCCGCTCTGTCAGTCCTTTTAATATAAAAACTAACAGTAAGACTAACAGGGAGTTTGACTTTCGGCGTCTATTGCAGGCCTCGTCCCCCCGCTATGCGGTGGGAAATCTATTCACGGCTTTCGCAGTCATGAATCGGAACAGAGGAAGCAAAAAGCGTTCGGGCGGATTCCCACACTGATTTAATGAGGTTTTTCCTTATTAATCAGAGACTGACAGAAGCGGTTTATATAATTAATCCTGCTCAGGCAGGCTCTACATTGGAGGAATAAATGGAACGGTTATTGGACCCGGTTTTACTTATACCAATGGTTGTTCTCCTTGTAGTTATATTCTTTTTCTTAGGGTGGGTTCTTAATAACAGGATCGGCAGAAAAAGCATTGCATCTTCTGAAGAAAGAGCTAAACAGATTATTAATGATGCACAAAAAGAAGCGGCTAACCTAAAAAGAGAAAAATTACTTGAGGTTAAGGATGAATGGTATAAGAAAAAAATTGACTTTGATAATGAAATCAGCGTCAAAAAGAATAAGCTGTCTAATCTCGAAAAGCAGCTTACCACAAGGGAAGAAAATATTGAGAAAAAATTCGAGCTTGTTCTTAAAAAAGAAAGAGAGAATAAAAATTTTGAAAGAGAGGTTGTCACATTAAAAAACAGTGTTCAGACGAAGCTTACTGAGATTCAAAGGCTGGAAGTTGAGCAGAATGAAAGATTAGAAAAGATCTCCGGTTTAACCGCCGATGAGGCAAAGAAAATGCTCATTGAAAATATGACTAATGAGGCAAAAACGGAAGTTGCTCACCTCATTAAAGACATGCATGACAGCGCAAAGCTCGAAGCTAAAAAAGATGCGCAGAAATTAATTGTTCAGGCAATCCAGAGAACTGCCGCGGATCATGCCGTTGAAACTACTGTTTCAGTCGTCCAGATACAGAATGATGAAATGAAGGGGAGAATCATCGGCAAAGAAGGGCGCAATATCCGCGCCTTTGAAGCCGCCACCGGTGTTGATGTAATTGTTGATGATACTCCGGAAGCAGTCATACTTTCCTCTTTCGATCAGTTCAGAAGAGAAATTGCCAGAGTTTCTTTAGAAAGATTAATCCAAGACGGCAGAATTCACCCCGCAAGAATTGAAGAAGTTGTTGAGAAAGTCCGTATTGAGCTCGAGGAAGAAATAATCAGGGAAGGGGAGAACACGATTCTGCAGCTCGGACTCCATAATATGCATCCCGAATTAGTTAAGCATGTAGGAAGAATGAAATACCGTTCCAGCTACGGACAGAATCTTCTCTCGCACAGCATAGAAGTAGGTTTTCTTACAGGCATAATGGCTTCCGAACTAGGGCTCGATGCTTCACTCGCAAAAAGAGCCGGACTTCTTCACGACATCGGGAAGATGGTTGATAAAAGCATTGAAGGTCCGCATGCACTGCTTGGATATGAATTAACTAAAAAATATAAAGAGCATCCGATAGTTGTAAATGCAGTCGGTTCGCATCATGAAGATATTGAAATGGAACATCCGATTGCTCCTTTGGTTCAGGCAGCAGATGCGATCAGCGGGGCACGTCCAGGTGCTAGACGCGAACCTCTCGAAGGTTATGTAAAACGCTTGGAGACTCTTGAAGCATTGGCAAAATCTTTCGAAGGTGTTGCTAAGACTTATGCAATCCAGGCCGGAAGGGAAGTAAGGGTAGTAGTTGAGCAGGATAGGATTGATGATTTGATTGCGGATAAATTAGCTCACGATATTGCTCTTAAAATTGAAAATGAAATGGAATACCCGGGACAGATTAAAGTTACGGTAATCAGGGAAGTAAGAAAAATAGGATACGCGAAGTAAGATATTGAAACCTGCTTCGGCTTGGCCGAGTTAACACGTGCGAACCAAGGCGGTCGATTTCAGAATGACACGCACAAATCTGTTATCCCGAGCCTGCCTGCCGGTAGGCAAG
>CAYSGP010000153.1:0-2620 GCA_964430095.1 uncultured Ignavibacteriaceae bacterium | reverse complement strand
CCGCAATTACTTTTGCAAGTGTCGACAACTCTTCGGTTACTATTTCTAATGATGTGAAGCCAAGTATATCTTTCAACCCGATTCGCAGAATTTCCTTCCTTTTTAGGCTGCGGAAATAATTTACCTTGGAAGAGAAATTTTTGTATTGATTTAGCGAAAGAGCAACACTTTTTTCAAAATCAGGAAGGTTTAATATTGACTCTAAATTTGATGGATTTGCTATCCAATAAAAGTACTCCGGATTACGAACTAGAATATCTGTTAAATAATTGCTGTTTGCAGAAATTGCTGTTATAATCTCAACATAATGAGGATACTTCAGACAATCATTCAAGAATGAATATCTATCAAACATCCCGGAAATTATACGAAGAAGATTTGATTCGGAAGAACGTGTGAAATAATGATTTGAAATTTCAGACTGAAGAAGAACAACCAACTTATCAAATGTTTCCGATGGTAAATATCCACTCGAAATTTCTATAAACTTTGTAAAAAATTCTTCAGATAAAATTTGATGATCTTTAATTTTCACAACCTGTCGAAAATCTATAAAAAATCAAAAATGTTATTTGTTACTAAATAGAAAAAAATCAGAATACTTTATACATATATTAAAATTGACCTGGAGCACATTCGGATTATAATGAATCCATTATGTTGATTAAGAGAACAAAACAAAATTACAATGAATAATTCAATAAAAATATTTGATTTTAATGTATAAAATAATCGTTCTCTGTATCGGAGCGATTATTCTTATTACACTGGCAAATTTATCTTGTTCCTCATCTGAAGAGATAAAGAATGAAAATAAAGTTGAACGAGATAGTCTGAAATATTTAGTATCAGTTCCTCCCGGAATGGCTGATGTTAAAGCTATAGTATTAAAATTCACAGAAGAAAATGAAGATTTAGTCTGCCAATTAAAAATTCAGGAGGTTTTTGCTTACGGAGTTTCAGTTTCTCCTCTTCCTCCGGGCACAGAAATAAGATTATATATCTCAAAAAATCTATTAGAGAAAGAATCAAAAAAAATAAAAGATGGCGAGGTAATTTTTGCGAGAATTTCTCAAATAAGAGCTCCTAGAGATAAAGAATATTGGGAAATAATAATGTTTAATAAATACTAATAATAGAGAGGGTAACATGCAGAACAATTACAAGAGCTTCCTAATATTTGCTGCAGCCGCGATCGTTTCATTTTTTACATTTCAGCAACTCATCAATATAAAAACTGAGGAAGTAAAATTTGAAAGGGTAAGATCATCTTCTTCTCCAAAAGCTGGTATTGAAATGAAGAAAGGAAGAGATGAATTTTTCTTTAATATGCTGAGAGATCCGGCTACTAACCGGATTCCTGAAGGAATAAGAACAAAAGAATTGAAATTTCCAAAAAAATTAACCGAGATGAATACTTCATTAAATAAGGTTTCAACATCAGGCTTAACATGGGCAGAGGCAGGTCCAAATAATGTTGGAGGAAGAACAAGAGCATTGGCAGTTGATGTAACTAATCCAAACGTAATTATTGCAGGCGGTATTTCAGGTGGTATTTGGAAATCAACAAATAATGGAGCTACGTGGGTTTTAAAGAGTTCAACATCTCAAATTCTTAGCATTACATCTATAGCACAAGATCCTCGTTCGGGGTCTACTCAAAATTGGTATTATACAACAGGTGAATTTGATGGTAATTCAGCGAGAGATCGGGGGGGTTCTGCTACATTTACAGGAGATGGGATTTATAAATCTACTGACAATGGAGAATCATGGAATGTTTTGCAAAGTACAAAAAATATTGCCGACGGATTCCCGCCGGATGAACTGCTGGCTACGGTCTTCAAGTACGAACCGTTCAGGAAGTATGCGCTGTATCTGGTTTTTTACTATTTGTTGAAGCAGAGAAGTAATCACAAACGCATCGAAGGCAGGAAATATTTGAAAAAGGTCATGCGCGGCAAGTTTCCCAGCGCCAAGAAGGATCTTAAACCGGAGATTGAATTTATTCAGAAGGAAGTTGCTGTGACCAACCATGCGGTACGGAACGCTGTGGCCCAAAAAATTAATAATAATGATAGCGGCGCATTACTCCAACCGACTAAGAAGGCCGGGAATGCCGCCCGGACTGAGCTGTCGAATAAGACTGACAAGTCGTCAAAGCCGGATAAGCAGTTTTCCAAAATCGTACTGAAACGAAAATCGGAAACGGCTCCAGCCGATGAGTACCCAGCTGAGGAATTGAAGAAGTTATTGCAGAACCGTTTACCAAAGGATTCTAAACCGACCAAGCGGCAGCTATTGGATAATTTGACCAATCTGCCTGAGATTGAAAAATCCCGTGAAGACAGACAACCGGCAATCAAGGTTCATAATCCGTCATTATCGGCGATGGAAATGGAAATTCTCGCGGGCAAAAAATAGGAAAATATACTAAAATATAAAGAGGAAATCATGGCACTTAAGAATGACAGCCCGATATTTTTGACAAGTCTGGAATGCCCGGTATGCGGAACGATCAATAAAATCGACACCATCCGAATAGGGGCGTACAAGGAAGATGGACGCGATACGGATTTTTGTCCCAAACGACGCCTTTGGACCAATCCCAAATTCCAGA
>CAYSGP010000152.1:0-2918 GCA_964430095.1 uncultured Ignavibacteriaceae bacterium | reverse complement strand
AAGAAAAATTGCCGCCAGGCTTGAAGGCGGAATTAAAGCAGTAATTACTCCCGGAATACTCTTCGAGGCGCTTGGTTTTAGGTATTTCGGTCCTGTCAACGGGCATAATATTCACCACCTCGTAAAAATATTTGAGCAGGTAAAAGATTTAAAAGGACCTATTCTGGTTCATGCTATTACCGAGAAGGGAAAAGGGTATGTCCCGGCGGAAGAACATCTTCAGAAGCTTCATGCCTCTACTCCGTTTGATAAATTAACCGGCAAGGCTTATAAAAAAGAAGGTTCACGCCTTTCATTTACATCAATTTTCGGAAATGCGCTGGTTCAGCTTGTTAAAGAAAATCCTTACATTGTCGGTATTACCGGTGCAATGCCGGACGGAACCGGCCTGGATATTCTTCAAAAGAATTTTCCCAAAAATTATTTTGATGTAGGCATAGCAGAAGAGCATGCGGTAACATTTGCGGCAGGACTTGCGACTCAGGGAATCATCCCTGTCGTAGCCGTTTACTCTACTTTCCTGCAGAGAGCATTCGATCAGATTATTCATGATGTAAGCCTGCAAAAGCTTCATGTGGTTTTTGTGCTGGACCGTGCCGGACTTGTAGGTTCGGATGGTCCGACTCATCATGGTGTATTTGATCTTTCTTATTTAAGATTAATCCCAAACATGATAGTAATGGCGCCGAAAGATGAATCGGAATTAAGAGATATGCTCTATACTGCCGTCAATTATAAAAATGGACCGATCGCAATTAGGTATCCAAGAGGTTCTGTATTAGGAGTTCAGTTAAAAGAAGGATTTGATAGTATTGAAATCGGTAAATCTGAAGTTTTAAGAGAAGGAATAGATACTGCGTTACTGGCTGTGGGAACAATGGTCGACTATGCGCTTAATGCAGCAAAAAATCTTGAAACGGAAAATATCAGCTGCCGGGTTGTTAATATGCGGTTCATTAAACCTCTTGATTATGATATGCTTGAAGAAACAGCCGAAAGATTCAATACAATTTTTACTCTTGAAGAAAATGCTTTGACGGGAGGCTTCGGCAGCAGCGTAGCTGAATATCTCTCTGATAAAAATTTCAAAATCAATATTATGAGAATCGGTCTTCCCGATAAATTTATAGATCACGGGACACAGGAAGAGCTTCACCATCTTTTAAAAATTGATCCTGAAGGAATAACTCAAAAAGTGTCATGCACATTGCATGATTTTAAAGAAAAAAAGAATAAAAACGCAATTATCATTTAATGGAAAAAACTAAAATTGCCGTCATCGGTTTGGGCAGCATTGCCCAGCTGGTTCATCTCCCGAATCTCTCTAAAACAAACAATGCAGTTGTACCTGCGGTTGCAGAAATTGACAAAAACCGTCTCAATGCGATTGCCGATAAATTCAATATTCCCGAGCGGTATACGAATTATAAAGAGCTGCTTAAAAAAAGCGATATTGATGCAGTAATTATTGCAACACCGACAAGTACTCACAAAGAGGTTGCAATCGACTGCCTGAAAGCAAAAAAGGACGTGCTCGTGGAAAAACCGCTGGCCAGGACTTATGCCGAGGCAAAATATATTACAGACACTGCAAAAAGAAATAAGAAAAAATTAATGGTCGGAATGAACCTGCGGTACAGGCCGGATGCGATGATTTTAAAAAGCCTTCTGGGGAACGGAGAAATAGGCGACGCTTTTTATATTAAGTGCGGATGGATACGGAGGCAAAGCAGCAGTGAAAAATGGTTTACAAAAAAAGCCGAATCGGGAGGCGGGGTAATTATCGATCTTTCTATTCTGCTTCTTGATTTATCATTGTGGCTTCTTGATTATCCGCCTGTTGAAACTGTAACAACACATTCATTCTATCAGAACACTAAAAATGTGGAAGATACATCCGCCAGCTTTTTAAGATGCAAGAATTCAAAATTAATTATTATTGAAACAAGCTGGTCGCTTCCCGTAGAAAAAGATTTATTCTACCTGAATGTTTACGGAACGAAGGGCATTGCACGATTAAATCCTCTGAGGCTGTTTAAAAAAATTGAAGAGCAGCTTATGGATTTGTCTCCATTGCAGACCGAAAGCTCGCTGCATTTATTCAGAAAATCTTATCAGAATGAGCTGAAAAGTTTTATGGGTGCGGTAAGAGGCTTGAATCCCATAGTTTCTTCGGGCGACGAAGCGCTTTCCAGGATGAAAGTAATTGATGCTATGTATGAATCCGCACTGGGCAACAAAGAAATAAAACTGTAATTCTACTCAAGTTTCCTGCATGTAATCTTATTATTACCTCAGCTGTACTATATTGAAAAGACATTATTGATTGATGTTGAAGATAAATAGGGGATAGTTTTACTTTTTTGTTATTTTAATTTGAGTTCTTCAGCATATCTTGCAGATATTACCCGATAATGCGGACTGTATGATTTAATATAGATTTCGCTGTGATGAACAATCATTTCTCCGGATTCCAACATATCATTCAGAAATTTTTTGTCCTCCATAAAATTATTAATAGTCAGGCCCATACCTTCTATTACATCAAGAATAAACTCCCATTCTTTTTTCCATAATTCCAATGATGGCGGGTTACTATTGTTTGCACTGTTAAAAAATGCGTCCGCCAGCTTCTCCATAGACAAAATTTTATCTCTGACTAATGATAGATTTACCCGTAAGTAACGGTTTTTATATCCCGTCTGCTGCCCGAGAACAGTATCGTATTTTGCAGTGCCGCTTAATTCTTCTGCTATATAATCAAGTGCGGAAGTTCGATCTGCAATCATGTGTGCAGGTCCGTAAGCACCCTGAAAAAAATTTTTGTAAATATCGATTAAGGTTGCTTCGGGATGCAGTTTCAATTCATTATTAACCGCATCAATTATGAGAATCTTTTTATCTGCGGCATCCTGATT
>CAYSGP010000151.1:0-2980 GCA_964430095.1 uncultured Ignavibacteriaceae bacterium | reverse complement strand
TGTTGAAGGAGGATGGGAATTAAAACGTTATGATGTGCCTGCCCAATGTGTACTGCTCGATTACAGCGGCTGCAAAAAACATTGGTGCAGGCAAAATAATCATCTTCCAACAATGTTTAATGTGCGTGAGCTGAGGAGAATCAATTCAGAGTGATTTTGATAAAATCACGAATACTCTTATACTTCTGTACTTCTAACGAATATAATATTGGGAGAAATAAATGGAGGAAATCGGCTCACTTCTTCTTTCATTAAAGGAGAAAGCTCTGGTTGCATCTATAAGAAGAGATGAGGATTTTTATAGGACATATCTTGCGGAAAACTCAATAAATATAATCCAATCCGGTATTTTTAATAAGGAAGGTTTTATAAGAAAACTCTCCTTGGGAGATCCATCTCTATTAGAACCGCAGACCGATGACACACAGGTTTTTATACTAAATAACGGAAACGGAGTGGTAACCTATAAAGCTGCCTTCAAAAAATCAGGGGAGGAGAAATCGTCTATGAATTTTTTAATAACCACCATTTATTCAAACATTAATGGATGCTGGCAGATTATATTTTATCAGCAGACGCCGATTCCCTGATTATTTTGTATGAGGCACAATAAGTAAAGAGCTTCCCTCTTCAATCTCACTTCTAAGAAAAAATTTTAAGATTCTGATATTATTTTTTTCATTTTTATGCGTCAGGCATCTTTTAATACCTTTAATTATTTCATTAAAAACATTTTTTTAGTGCAAAACTGATTTTATTGTTTTAGAAACGACTGAATAAGGGTTTTAGAATTTACGGGCTGAACCGGTAAGTTAGTTAGGTATTGATATTTAGGGGTAAGGGATTACCGGTCTCAAGGTATTTTCTACATTAAGTGCTTCCCTTTTAGAAAAAGTTGTTTAAATATTTCGCCAAAGTGTATTCTTGCCGATGTATAATCTGTTTGGCAAATCTTTTGTTGTGCATTCCGTATTGGCAAGAGGATGAAAAATATTTAGTAACGGAGGTAAAATTGAAGCGGCTAATGTGGGGCGGTTTTTTTGTATTTGTTCTGATTACTGAACTGAGCGCTCAGAATAAAGATTCTCTGGAATTCATTCCCGACTCTCTGCTATTAAATGATGTGACCTTAACCTGCACAGACGGGGTGGATTATTCCGAAATAGTGCTGATTAATAAAAACGGCGAGAAAATATTCCAGGCATGGATAAATGACCGTACCTATATTTATTTGAATGATGAATACCAGATAACCAGGGCTCTTTTAAATCAGTATTCAGGCCTGAAAATTCAATGCGAAGGAAAATTTCTCAGGATCCTTAAAAATTCATTGAACATATTGAATGTATTTAAGGAAGTTCATTTTATACTTCCGGATAAAGATAATGAAAAATTCGACAGGCCTCTGCGTAAGTTTAATAAAAAGTATGTTTGCATGCTGGTAGAGCCGGATAATAAAAAGTCAGCGGACTGAATCGGAATCTTCACATTTTTTCTCACATCAAAATTCCATTTTCCAGGGCCAGTTAACACATTCCTTTATTTCAGGGAACAAAACAAAATCTCCTTTCCCTTTAAATACCAATGTTTTTATCTCATTACCCCGGAAAAAAGATTTGGCGAAATCAAGTGTTTTGCCTGAAACCGAAACATCATCAACAATTAAAATATTTTTTTTCTGATGAAACTCTGAAATTTTTGAGAGCAGCTTGGGCTTATCGAATGACGGAGAGTTGTTAATGTCGCGGTAATTAATTTTTATAATTTCAATGTCGCAGCCGGCTTTGTACGCGGCAAGACTAGCAGGTACAATTCCTCCCTCCGCGATCCCCACTATAAGATCAAACTTAGGCAGATGCAGGGATTCCAGCCTCTGACAAATTGTTTTGAATGATAAGCTTTCCATTTTCAATAAAAAATGTCATCCCGATACAATTCGAAATGACATCCCTAGTTATAGTTTAAAAATAATTTGGTTTTTAGTTTTTCTTTTGAAAAAATTTTACGGCTGCAATGTTTATTGCAGCAATAATAATAATACCCGGAATTCCCGTTGAAATTGAATCAACGATAAAACCGAAGGCATCTTTTCCCGGCAGCAGTGATGTTGCTATAGAAAGTATAATAAATAAAGCAGCCATAGTAAGAGTATAGCTGACAAGAGCACTTAGCAAACGAATTTTTTCAATTTTATTAATGAAATAAAGAATGGTTACAAATATCGCCAATTGAAGCATCATCAGCTGAACAATCTGGAAATGAGGATTATTGGTAATCAAATAATTAATTATCGGGGAAAAAACAGCGGTTATAATTGCCGTATGGAAACGGAAGAAAAGAACTGCAATTAGAGGCGCATAGAAAATCGGCAGAAGATAAGCTCCTGCAGGCTGACCATTAATTGCCGGTATTAAATGAATTAATAACGGAATTAAAACAGCGGCGGTTAACACTAATACAGTTTCCTTAATTTGAAGCCTGCTTGCAGCATTTATTAAATAAGATCTTGAAGTTATACTTTGCATTTTATTTTCCTTAATTTTTACAGAGTAAATATAAACTTCTAAACAGTTGAGGGCAATAGAAAAAGTAAAAAAATAAGGAAAAAGTATCCCAATTTAAGCTCTTTTTAAGCTGAATAATGGGATAAACATTTTCTTAAAATCAACTTTTTCTGTTATTTATTAAATTTGGGCATATGAAAAATCCTATTAGAAAAATAGCTTTAATTTTAATTCTGGTTATTCTGCTGCCTGCTTTGTTTTTTTCGCTCTATGAGATCAGCAGGCTGTCTGAATCTGAAGAAGTATTGGAAGAAATTTATAGTAATCAACTGGAGGCAATTCTATTCTCCGTAAATCAATATTCCGAAGATGTTGTTTCTAACTGGCAGAGCAAAATAAATTTAATCCTCACGGAAGAATACGAACATCCAGATCATTTTATGAGAAAAATGGACAGCCTTCTGAATATTAACAAA
>CAYSGP010000150.1:0-6512 GCA_964430095.1 uncultured Ignavibacteriaceae bacterium | reverse complement strand
CTGGGAAATTGTGCTGTCTCAAATCGGAGCTGATTGGAGTGTGTGTGATTTTACAAAGGAAATTTCACCTTCCGCCTACAGTACTATAATTCTCAACCAAAATGTATCAACTGATAAAGGAAATATTTTAAGCAGCTATATTGAAAACGGCGGAACAATTCTATCAACAGAAGATCATGCTAAACCTCTTCTCAACTCATCCTTTCGGCATAAGTATATTTCGTATCTCCATCCTGATGATTTATTTAGGAATTCATGGCATGAATTAATTGATATCGAACAAAATGGGAAAATAGAACTATGTAATTCTATGCCGCCGCTTGTATCCACACACACCGCTGGGAAAGGTTTCATCACTTCAATTCCTTTTCATGTTGCCTCACTTATTACAGGCTTCCAATCGAAGCGCAGGAATTTCTGGTCTCGCAGCACTTGCCGTTTTCCAAATGAAGTCGTTGCGAAAGTTACTAAAGGGGGCATAAGACGATTGGTACAATTGACGCTTGAGCAGCTTCATCATGCACGCAAGCTTCCATTCGTCCACAAATGGTATTTCCCCGGCAGTCAAAATTCTATTTTCACATTTCGTGTTGACACAGATTCCGGTGCTAAAGACCAAATAGAGTTGCTGTACAGAACATGTGAAAAATACTCTATTCCCGCAATGTGGTTTTTAGATGTGAAGGCGCATGAGCACTGGCTTGAATATTTCCATTCACTGGAACATCAAGATATTGGTGTACATTGTTACCAGCATAAAATTTTTGAGAATGAAAAGGCAAATGTTGAAAACTTTGAGCGTGCTTTGAAGCTGCTGCAGTCAAATGGATTCAATCCAAAGGGAATAAGCTCACCGTATGGTATATGGAGTAATTCACTGGGAAGCATTTTTGAGAAGCTGGGATTTTCTTTTTCTTCTGAATTTGGTTTGGATTACGATGACCTCCCCTTTTTCCCTATAGTTAATCGGCATTTTTCTAAGGTGCTTCAATTGCCGATTCATCCTATTTCCGTCGGCGTAATGCTTCGGGCCCGCTTTACTACCGGCGATATGATTAAATATTACCTTTATATAATTGAACAAAATCTTGCTTTTAGAGAGCCGATTTGTTTTTATCATCACCCGACTCATTTGCAATTAATTGTTTTTGAAAACATCTTTCAATATATCCGTGAGAAAAATATTCGAACATTATCTTATCCCGAATATGATTTGTGGTGGAAAAAAAGAGATCAATCAAAATTTCATTGTGAGTATATTAGAGAAAGCAATGAACTGTTTATTAAAGGAAAAGAAGAATCAGAAATTCCTTTGCGAATAAGCGTACAGGGAAATAAAGAACTATTTGTTACACATAATGTTTCGATTCCATTGCACAAAGCAGAATTTTCTTCACCTCCTATCTTACCACCTGTTCCAAAAGAAATTGTGCGAACAAGAAAATTCGATTGGCGGCATCTGTTGATTAATTATCTTGAGCGGTCTTACAGAACAAAAATGTAAAGGCATCCATGAAAATTGTACTGGCAGGATATCAGACTATCTCATTAATACACGGAGGACCGAATGTTCAATTGCGTCAAACACTAAGCGAATTGCGGAAATTAGGAGTTGACGCGAAGTTTTTTAATTCATGGGAAAATTTCTCGAATTCCGACTGCAATATTTTCCACTTGTTTGCTGCAAATATCGGAACATATCACACCGCAAAAAATATTTTCGAACATAAAATTCCTTTGGCAGTGTCACCAATATTCTATACGCGCCGTTCCCCGGCTTATATCAGAACCACAGCAAGCATAGTAAATTTCTTGAATAAAGCTTATAAAGGAGTTTGGATTCCATATACTATAACTCAAGAGATTTGTTCAGCGGCTGATGCTATTCTTCCAAATACTAAAGACGAAGGCAATTTACTTTCTGAGGGATTATGTATCCCCAAAGAAAAGATCACCATAGTTCCCAACGGCGTTGAACCAAGATTTGAATTTGGCGATCCATCATTATTTAAAAAGAAATATGGAGTGGAAAAATTCATATTGAATGTTGGGCATATCGGTCCGGCAAGAAAAAATGTATTAAATCTAATTCGTGCACTAAACGGAATTGATCATCCGGCAGTTATTATTGGAAAAATAACAAAGGGGAGCTATGCCGAGCAGTGTATTCGGGAAGCAAACCGGAATAAAAATATTATAATCATCGAAGGTTTAGATAACGACTCGGATATGCTTTTATCCGCATATGCCGCCTGCGATGTTTTTGCTCTCCCTTCACTATTTGAGACTCCCGGGATTGCCGCTCTGGAAGCCGGGCTGGCAGGAGCAAAGATTGTAATAACTCCTTACGGAGGTACAAAAGATTATTTCGGTTCAATGGCTGTTTATACGGAACCCGAATCGGTAGAATCAATCCGCAGAGGCATTACTGATTCTTTAAATAAACAGAAAAATCCGGCATTAAAAGAACGCATTAAAAAAGAATATCTTTGGAGCCGCGTCGCGGAAAAAACTCTGAGGGTCTACAAAGAAGTATTGGGAAAATAATTTGGCTAGGGAATAATTAATTTCAAATCAAAACCTTTTTAATAAATTTTACTTCCTCTTTCGTAATCCCTGTAATTAAAGCTAAACAAATAATCCCGGCAATGCCCGATAACAAACGCATTGAAAGGCTAAAATCCGGGAAAGAAATTAAGTATGTAATTAATATTACAAACCCGGCCGGCAGAACAATATTCCTGGAAATAATTATATGCAGTCTGCTTTTTAATCTAATATACATTATTAAAAAACATGTAAGCTCAAATAAAACCAACGCAGCCGCGGAGCCGGCACTGCCGTATAGATCCGTTAAAACAGGAATCGACGCAAGAAAAACAATCATTCCCGCCAATAAAGATGTCGTATAAATTTTCTCCCTATTCATCGCAATTAAAGTGTATGTAAAAACCGAGTTTAATAATGTAAGCAGAAAATTTCCGATTAATACTTGGAAAACAATTATGGATCCAGAAAAAGACTCACCAAAAATGGAAGTAACCAGAAACGCGGCTGAAATTAAACCCATTAACGAAACCGATAATCCAAAAAAGGAAATGATTTTCAATATTGTGTTTAAATTTTGATTGATTTCAGCAGGATTCCTATTTACACGGAAATATCTTACTATCTTGGGGAAGAACAGAGCATTGAAGACGCGGTCTAAAATTAAAAGGAGAACAATAAGCTTGTATGCCGCACTGAAAATACCGGAAGCTGAAATATCGGAAACTATGCCCAGGTATATTACCGGAAACATAACAACAAACTGTGCGACGGTTGCCGCTAATCCAAGCGGCAGCGACTCTTTAAGTATTCTGCCCAATTGAAAATTTTTTAAATCGATTTTTATCGATAAATTCTTTTTGAAAAAGATAAACAAAAGTAAAAGAGAGTTTACGATTCCGCCTATTGTCCATCCGACTCCGGCAAGAACCTTATCGCTGCTGTGAGTTACGAATAAGAGAAGGAATATAAAATATACCAGGGAACCGGCTGCTCGGCCGAAGGCTATTGCTTCCATACTTTGAATACCCTGGAAAAACCATTCGAGCAAAAATGCGGCAGGAAATAGAAAAAATAGATAAGCTATGATTACATCTATTAATTCTTTCGGCGAGATAAAAATATAAACAATAACTGCAGATAAAATAAAAATTATGGCGGAAAAAAAAATCCTTGTAAGAAGGATATCGCCTGTCAACCCTGCCGTAGAACCTATTTCCGCTGAAATTTTTTTCGTACCGAATAAAGTGAGCCCCCCGTTAGATACTATCATGGCATAGCTTAGGACGGCTAATCCTATGTTAATAACTCCAAAATTGGAAGCACCTAATATCCTAGCCAGGTAAGTAACGGAGAGGAATGCAAAAAACCGGGCAATAAATTCAGTTGAAAAGATTGAAATAATATTTTTAAGGTTTTTGTTCAAATCAAATAGAAGTTTCAGGCCGGGAATGATCTGAAAGATTCAGCATTTTCTTTTAAATACATCTTTTAACCCTCTCATTTATTTCTCTTCTCATTATCTTTAACCCTATCCCTCCTTATATTTAAAATTGTTTCATTCAAAAATACTGAGGCAAAGGGAATCAGCGCAATTAAAAAAGTATATTTATACCTAGGAATACCATAGGCAGTTATTGTTATTAGGACTCCGATTATGCTGAAAAGCACCAGGACAAAATTTCTGTCGTTAAAAGCTTTTGTTTTTCTCATCAGAAAAAATCCGACGATAATACATAATGATAATAGAATGTAATAGATATAGTGAACGGACTGCAAAGTTAAATAAACGATTTTTTCAAATATACCGGATTCAGGCATAATGCCGGCGAAACTTTTATTTAATTTAACATTTTTTGCGATATGATATAAATTCCAATCCTGCATATTCATGAGGGGAGAAATCGCAAAATCATCCCATAAAAACATAAATCCGATTTTTGCCGGGATCAAGCTTATCCATTTTAAAGGATTCGATTTAATCCATTCTAAAGCTCTGCCTTCCCAAATTTCACCCTTTTCAATATAAGTTTTTTTTTCTGATCCCGGAATAAAGCCGGGCTTATTTTTCTCCTGAACAAGTTCCTTATAAGAGCCATAAGCTTCATCGTTTGCACCGATAAGGAGATTTACCGGTCCCGTGGTGGAAGTATAAACGAATTTACCGAAATGGGCTACATTAAATAAACCAAAAACCAGAATAAATGATGCGGTTCCTAAAAATATTTGTAAAATTTCACCATGTGATTTTATTTTTCGATATAGCATGAAAAAATATATTAAAAGATACGCCGTCAGCAATGCCCATCCTAAAGGTCTTACTCCGATTGAGGCTGCAGCAAATATCCCCGAAAGCAAAGAAGAGTATTTCTTTTTTTTTAAGTAAAAATAAATACTGGCAAGAATTAAAACTCCGAATAATATCTCTGTGTAGTTCGTAACTATTAAACCCAATGTATTTAAATAAAAGATATATAAAATAATAGCTGTCTGCGCGGTGTCCCGGTTGAAAAGGGTTTCTGATATCCTGTATAATAAAAAAAGCTGCAGAGAATTAAGAATAATATTTAGAAGTCCTATTGAAAAAATAGAATTGTAAATGCTCAATACTATTACGAGAAGATTTATATAGAGCGGAGCAACAATATAATTTTCATATAAATGAACTTTCGCCGGATAAAAGGAATTATATCTGAGGCAATCCTGAGCAAGTTTATAATAGTAGTAGGAATCGCTTACGTATTGAACCGGGAAAAATATTATATAAATAAGTTGTATTAAAAAATACGCCCCGATAAAAAGATATAAATTCCGCTTAAGAAGATTAAAAAAATTGACCATTAAGAGGATTGTTGATATTGCCGGAACTTTTAGTTAAAATTTGAAATTCAGAGAAATCGAATGCCCTGAGCCTAGTCCCATCTGAAATGGGGAAAGCGCATAATCAAAAGAGAGATTTCCCCACATTAAACCAAGTCCGCCGGTGAAGCTTTTTGATTCATATCCTGACTGATAACCTCCCCTCAGGGCAGCTATATTATTATAAACTATTTCCGCACCCAAATTCAAATGAATATCTTCAACTTCAAAATATTTCTGCATTTCGGCAGCAGTTGTGATCTCAAATTTTGAATCGCCTAAAACAAAATTATAAGCCGGACCGACTCTTATTTCGGCAGGAAGCTTTGTTTCCTCTTCCCTTAATTTATTCATGCTGCCCAGATTTCTTACCGCAGCAGAAGCAGATAATCCTTCAATCGGGGTCAGATAATTAAGTCCTATATCAAATCCTAACCCGTTTGATTCATCAACGAGCATCCCTTCATATAAGTATTTAATTGAGAAACCGGTTGAAATATTGTCTGTAATATTGAATCCGGTGGAGAGGCTTGCAAAAAAATAATTTGCGTCGAAAGTTGATTCGGGCTCAGGAACAGCACCGGATCTGACTTCAATATTTCCGATGGAAGTAACATTTAAGCCCAAGGCAAGCGGGAGATTCAAAAAATCAAACTTCACCCCGACTAATTCGCTTCTTATGTCCTGTATCCATGCATTATGCATAAACATAAATTCGGTACCTTCGACTAAAGCCAGCTTTGCAGGATTATAAAAAAGAGATGTTACATCTTTAGAGGCGGAATTACCGGCATCCCCCATTGCAATATTTTTTGCTCCGAATCCGAATTTAAGAAATGACAAACCGGTCTTGCCCGCTGACTGAGGGAGCAGAGTGAAAAAAGGAATCAGAAATATCAGAACTGATTTTAGAAAAATTTTATTGTTCATCTTTTTACAAGTAAAAAGTCATTTAAAAATTAACACTTATTCCCACAATATGCCTGTCAAAAGGAGAATATGGTTCTATCACAAATGCATAATCGATTCCGATTAAAACTGAATCAAGAGTGTAAAAATAGGAAAATCCCGCAGAAGGATTCATTTCATAATCCATATTGCTCAGG
>CAYSGP010000149.1:0-5370 GCA_964430095.1 uncultured Ignavibacteriaceae bacterium | reverse complement strand
GGATCGCTGCGACCCGCTTTATCGGCAGCTGGCGCGAAAGCCGATTTCGTAAGATGGGAAGAGCACTGAAAAGTATGGACAGCCCCAATAAAAACCTAACTGATTTGAACAAGCCTCTCACACGCTTTTCTGTTGTTATCTGCACAAGGAACCGAATGCACTTTCTTGCGCAGGCAATTGAGTCGGTAATCTCACAGAACTACGATGTTGACAGCTACGAGTTGATCGTCATCGACAACGGTCCGAGTACAGATATACACCGTTTGGTTGAACACTATTCGGAAACTTCACCGGTTGCCATTTCATATTATGTTGAACCGCGGCTGGGGGTATCGTTCGCGCGCAATCTGGGTATTGAACGAGCTCGCTATGAATATGTCGCATTTCTGGATGATGATGCAGTCCCTGTGAAAGATTGGCTGGCGGCTTTTGATTATGCAATTCGCGAACACGGTGTAGTTGCAGCGGGTGGTCCAGTCGAACCCGTTTTGGAAGCGGGAATCGAGTTGCCGACCGGGTGGAATGAAATTCGAAAATTATATGGATTCGATCATGGAGCATTGTACCCCGGCCAGAGCGTTGTTCGTATTCGCTGGCCCCTTTGGCTCGGAGGGGGCAACTCAGTCTACTCCAAAGAGCTAGTTCAGAATCATGGCAGCTTTCGAACGGACTTCGGCCCCCGAGGCGGGCATTACCGCATTGCCGCAGACGTTGATTTAAATGTGAGGTTGGAACACGCGGGAGTACCAATTTACTACGTCGCAAATGCAAAAATCCGGCACAACCTCGCCGAAGAACGATTTTCAAAGCGTTTCATCTGGCGGCGAATGTATTGCGCTGGAATTACAAATGCCCATGGATGGAGCATTATCGGCGGCCGAAAAAATCCGCCAAGGCTGATGAACGTTGTTCTCGCTGCTGTACGTTTCATGACGTCAGTGCCGCACAAGCGGATTATCGCTGGCTCGCACCTGGCATACTTATATGGTTATCTCTACCAGAAGCGGTTCATAGCTCGTCGAAGCAAAAGAAACTGAATGGCTGTCTCAGCGTACTCTGGGAATACAATTGAAGAATATATTGCAGCATTAGAGATTTCTCTTCCTGCAACTTCATTCATTATAATCTTTAAAAAGATTGTACTATCATGATGATAAAGTGAGTTGAAAGAACTGACAACACAGCTAATGATTTTTTAGTCGGCAGGTTGAATAGGGTATAATCACTGTGGCGTACATTTAATCTCTTATACATTATGAATTGGCAGAAAATAAGAAAAGATTTATTACTTGCAGGTACATCTCAGTTTATATACAAAGTTATCGGCTATTTTATAATAACCATATTGACTCGCTACCTGGCAAAAGATGAAATGGGCGAGTTCTTTTTTGCAGCTTCACTGGCTACTTTTTTCTCTTTAGTTACTGAAGCAGGAACAAGCCGATACCTTGTTCGTGAGGTTGCAAGTAAACCGAAAGAAGCGCCTCGATATTTTTCCGAAGTAATTTCTTTAAGGCTCCCTCTTTCCGCATTGTACATATTTATTATTAATGGATTTACATTACTATTTAAACCTGATATTGCAGAAGTCGTCCTGCTTACTTCCATGTATGTTCTGCTCGAACAGTTTTATTACAGCTTCGGGTCATTATTCATGGGACTTAAAAAGATTAAATATAATTTTATAGCCGGGGTCAGCACAAGAATTCTTTTAATCGGATTTATCGTTCTTGCTGTTAAATTAGAAGGAAGCTTAACATTCATAATAATTTGTTATCTGTTTGCTAACGCGCTTTTAATCGTCGTCTCTTTTTTAATTGTCTGGTACAGAATCGGATTGCCGAAGTTAATTTGGCAGATTGATCCCTTGAAAAAGATTCTAAAAAATTCATTTCCATTCTTCGTACTTACACTGCTGTCACTCATTCATTTCAAAATAGACTCTGTCATGTTAGGATTTATGAAATCTTATTCTGTAGTAGCAACTTATGAAGCCGCCTATAAGCTCCTGGAAGCATCTGTATTCTTAATAAGACCGGCGGATATGATTTTTTTTCCTCTATTCACTGAAATGGTTTCCAGAAAAAATTGGCCGGAGATTCAAAAAATCTTTGGAAAAATGCTGAAGGTTTCATGTTTTCTTGGAAGTTTTATCGCACTCGTTGTTATAATTTTTGCCGGCTCGATAATTCCTGCTGTGTTCGGCTCAAAGTATCACGACTCTATTCTAATTCTTCAAGTCCTTTTCTTATATGTACCTATCCGGTATGCCGGTTTTGTAATTGCCACTTTAGCTAATTCAATCTACCTTGAGAAAAAATTAATAAAAATTACACTAATTTCTGCTATAATAAACATATGCCTTAACCTTATAGTAATTCCACCCTGGGGTGCTCTTGGAGCAGCAATTGCCACTCTGGTTTCAGGAGCAGCTGCAACTATTTGGTCAACTGCTTTAGTCTTTCGCAAGCTTGGCATCGAACAATCCGGAGATTCATTGAATGAAATTAGGCCGAGACTTGAGGCAAATTAAATAACAAACTTTACTTTAAATTCCATGGAATTCTGATATATATTTTGTTTCCCGGATACCAGGCTTCAATATTTTTTAACAACTTCACGCTTCTATTTCAATTATCTGGCAAATCAAAACTAATGAACTGCGATTAGGTTATGATCGTAGTGCAAATGCTGCATTCCTATCTAAATTTATTTTTGATAATGAGGGACAGATCATGAAAAAAATCTTTAAAATTGCTATGGTAGCAGCATGTCCCTTCCCTTATCCAAGAGGGACTCCGGTTCGAATTTTCAGAATGGCAGAAGCGCTCACCCAAAGAGGGCATGAAGTGCATGTTATTACCTATCATCTTGGAAACGAACTTAATGGAGCTTTATTTAAAGTTCACCGGATAAAGGATATAATAACCTATCAAAAACATTCTCCTGGTCCTACCTACCAAAAGCTTATAGTAGTAGATCCGCTTTTAGCTGTTAAACTTTACAAATTTCTAAAGCAGAATGAAGTTGATATTATTCATGCGCATAACTTTGAAGGTCTTTTAGTTGCATCTTTAGTGAAAAGGTTTAAAAAGCTTCCCATCATTTATGACGCCCATACAATACTTGAATCGGAGCTCCCGTACTATAATCTTGGTTTTTCAAAGAAAATAGTAAAAAGAATCGGATCATATCTTGACCGAAGACTGCCAAGAATGGCAAATTACATCATTACTGTTACAGATATAATAAGAACTAAACTCATTCAAAATTCAGGAATTGATTCTAAGAATATAACGACTTTAATGAATGGAATTGAACGGGAACATTTTAATATAAAAAAGGATGATTGTGAAATACATAAAAATGGCAGGAAAACATTAATCTTTACAGGTAATACAGCCGCTTATCAAAGAATTGATCTACTCTTAAAAGTTCTTCGAGAAATATTGAATAAAAGACAGGATATCCAGCTTTTGATTATTTCAGATTCCCCTTTTAATTATTATGAATCTTTAGCCAATAAGCTTCAAGTCCGCAGCTATGTTAATGTCATTTCCTCTGAGTTTAATTCTCTCCCCAAATACCTTGCAGAAGCAGATATTTCTTTAAATCCGCGGACAGACTGTGATGGAATTCCTCAAAAGCTTCTTAACTACATGGCGGCGGGCAGAGCTGTTGTTTCTTTTTCAGGTTCCGGTAAAATCCTTGAACATGGAAAAACAGGCTGGATAGTTGAGAATGGTAACGTTAATGCTTTCGCTAATGCTGTCCTTTTTCTTTTAGATAATCCGATTATAGCCCAGAAACTTGGCGATAATGCAAGAGAGTTTATAACCTTAAAGCATACCTGGGAAAAAGTAGCTGAAGGAGCTGAGGATATTTATGAACGTGTTCTTAGAGAAAATCATTCATCAGCAAGCTCTCCTATATTTGTTCCAAATTCTTAGGCGTAAAAAAAAGATGTGATTTATCTTGAGTCTACCAGAATTCGGAAGAGTGTATAGTTATTTAAAATGAAATATAAATTTAAGTCAAACCATTTATTTGATTACCTGTTTCTTTTATTAATCCTCTCTCTTTATGGGATCAATATTTACTTTATAATCAGTTTGGATTCTTTACCGCCAAAATGGGATGAAGCAGTTCATTTAAGAGATAGTTTAATTTTCCATAATATAATCAGTAATCCGTCTGAGTTAAGTTTTCAGGTAATAAAAGACATACTGAATAAATCAGATCAATACCCGCTATTCAGACCTTCGGGATATTATCCTCCTTTAGTTCCGCTATTGACATCACTTTTATATTTTGTTTTCGGAGTGTCTGCTAAAGCCGCGATTATGTTTAATATATTTTTTCTTTTCATAATGGTTTTCTCTGTCTATAAAATCGGGATACTAATATTTAATAAGAATACCGGCCTATTAGCTTCCATATTAATCCTGCTGTACCCAATAGTTCTGCAGCAAAGCGTAATTTATTATTTAGATCTTCCATTAGCAGCAATGACAGCCTTAGCAATATTTATCCTTTTGAAGACTAATTATTTTAAAAGTACCAAGCATTCCATCTTCGCAGGTTTTTTATTTGGCTTCGGAATGCTTACCAAATGGACTTTCCCGTTTTTCCTTGTAGGACCATTATGTTATTTAGCATTTAAGACTTTTTATAAACCAGAAGAAACAAAATTGATTTCTTATTCAAGTAAATCATTTAAGAACGTAATTCTCTTTGCCATCTTTTCGATTGTAACATTTGGTATTTATTACTTTCCTATACTAAAAGAGCTTATAAGTGAAACTTTTAAATATTCTCATGGAGCTTTAGCACAAGGTCCCAACTCTTTATTCTCATTCGCTTCAATATGTTTCTATCCGTTTAAATTATGGAATGAGATGATAACTCCACTTGGTTTTATCCTCTTTATTATTGGAGTTGTACTATTAATTTTTTCAAAAAACCAGCATAAAATATTATTACTTATCTGGATAATTATCCCGTATCTTATTTTCACATTTGTAATTCAAACCAAACAGCCGAGATTTATGCTTCCATGGCTTGTTCCCATTTCTCTAATCATTTCATTCTGTACATTTGAGTTTGGATCAATCTTTCTTCGTAAGATTTCAGTCACTTACAAAGTTGCCGGCATATCCATAACTGCTTTCTCTTTAATAGTTTTTCTAATCTTTTTTTTAGTTGAAAATGTAAAACTCAGAAGTTCAATTGCAGAAGCTTCAAAAAAAAATTGGAATATAATTGAAATGGTTTCCGTGATTGAAGATGATATTAAAAGTAAAAGCAATTATAGTTTGAACAACTCAATAAATTATTTGGGAGTAATACCGGATCATCATTACATAAATG
>CAYSGP010000148.1:0-14433 GCA_964430095.1 uncultured Ignavibacteriaceae bacterium | reverse complement strand
CCCGATTTAACCGAAAGCCATTCATTATGACCCAGCAGAGCCCTGGCACCCTTTGATACTCCTTCCAGATTTTCAATCAAACCCTGTACAAAATTAATCTTATCCTTAAGGGCAGTAGCAATTGCTTTCTCTTCCAGTTCCTTTTCTTTCAGCCTATTCAGCTCGTTTTCCAGATCATCTTTTTCCTTCTGCTTTTTTACAAAGAATGATTCGGATTCTTCAAGCTTCTTCCGGGCTCCGGTGTTCTCTTTGTTGAGCTCTTCAATAAAGCCGACTGTCTTTGCCATATTATTCGTGCATGAAAGAATTTTATCATTCAGCCTGGCAATTGTTTTGTTTTTTTCATCCAGAGCGTTCTTAATACCCAGCAAATTATTTTCAAAATTGGCAATCTCCTTAAACTTGATCATAAGAAAGTCGGAATGCAGCTTAAGACCGCTTCTTTTTTCTTCATGCAGGGTTTTTAATTCTTTAACTTCTTCCGTTTTCAAATGCACATCAATTTCTTTAAGGGATATATCCTTTCTCAGGTTTTCAAGGGAAACGGATCCCTCCTCAATTACCTTTTGGGATGCCTGCAGATGCTGCTTAAGCTCATCGAGCTCCAGCTGGTATCTGTCTATATTTTCAGAGAGGAACCGCTTTCTTTCCTCCTCAATTGAAATATTGTTTTGAATACCGTAAATTTTTTCGGTAAGCCGGTTCAGCGCATTGCGCTGATCTTCCAATTGTTTTTCAATTACAATTAAATTCTGCTTTATTCTATTTCCTTCATTTTCAAGCTGATTCAGGTTCGATTCGGTTTCTAATTTCCTTTTAAAGCTCTCCTCCTTTTTCAGCTTTGCTTCCTCTTTTTTTGCATTTAATAAAGCAAGCTCTCTTTCCGCAAATTCGATTTCAAGCTCACGTAATGAAGTTGAAATTCTATTGTACCTGTTGGCTTTTTTTGCCTGCCTTTCAAGGGAATTAACTTTCTTTTCAACCTCTGTTACAATATCGTTGACCCTAATCAGATCTGCTTTTACTTCATCCAGCTTCCTCATTGCAAGGCGTCTGCGCAGCTTGTATTTATTAACCCCTGCAGCCTCTTCAAACATTGTTCTTCTCTCTTCCGCTTTGCTGCTTAAGATAGTCTCCACCATTTTCAGTTCAATTACGGAATAAGCATTTGCACCTATTCCCGTATCCATGAAGAGGTTTGTAATATCTTTCAGCCGGCAGATATTTTTATTGAGCAGGTACTCGCTTTCGCCGGAGCGGAAAATTCTTCTGGTAATTGTAACATCAGTATACTCAGTCGGAAGAATACCTTTCGTATTTTTAATTGATAAGGACACTTCAGCCATACCCATGGGCTTCTTAGCAAAGGTACCGTTAAAAATTACATTTTCCATTTTGTCGCTTCTAAGAGCGGCGCTTTTCTGTTCACCAAGGCACCACCTGATTGCATCAACAATATTTGTCTTGCCGCAGCCGTTAGGCCCGACAATGGATGTGATCCCCTCATTAAAAACAATAACGGTTTTTTGCGCGAATGATTTGAAACCCAGAATTTCTAATTTTGATAAATACAAATAAACCTCAAAAAATCTTTACTGAGAAGATAATTCCAATCAGATTCGGCTATGCTCTATGTGTTGTCAGTGCAAGCTGCAGATAGTAGAAAACAGAATTGCTGAATTCATAATAGACAAGTATTAAAGCCAGGACGATTAAAACAAATGCAATCGAATAAAAATATACGCTTCCCGGGTTAACATCGAAGATCACATAAATACCTTTCATCAGGCGGTAGAAAATCCATAAGGCGAAGACCAGGAGTCCCAGATACACATACATATTTCCGGCATTTGCATTTAAAAGACGGTAAAGGACAATTCCCGCAGGGATTAAGAGCACAATCGGGAGAAACGACCAAATTACAGAATAATAAACATTAGGGAAATAGACCCTGTTCCTGACAAAAAATGATGCAGTTTTAACAATTATTATCAGCAGAAACATTAAAATAAAAGAAACAAATGTAAGCCATATAATAGACATAGTAGGATGCCAAGCCAAATAACTTACTGTTTTTATTAAACCGTGACTGCCGAATGAAAGCAGAATTTTTTCAAGAAAAATATCTTCTTTAAAGTAATAAAGAAGATTGCTGATAATAAGTGCAAATGAAGCTGCCGAAATGAAAGCCAGTACAGTCGTATGATACCCGGAAATAATTCTCTGGTCGCGAACATCAGCATAAAAATTATATGGACGCAGCAGTGCGCGTGAAGAATCTTCCCTGAATTTTCTGCCGGAATTTACAAGCACACCCATCAGCAATGCAAGAATTAATCCGAATACTATAAAGATCATGGGGGAATCATCTTTTTTGCTGCCGATTGGAATCGTTACTTCCTCAAGGTTATGCAGCTTTGCATAAATCACTTTATACCCGAGCCTGTCGGTTTTCCTGTTTTCCCCGGCAATTCCTATTTGATAAAGATTATTTTCATGGTAGCCGGCAATCAGTGAAGCATAATCTCCTCTATAATCAAACATAGTATTTATGAAATAGCCTAAAAGAGGATTTTCTTCCGAATAATTAATCAGATCTTCAAAAGATTTGGCCTGTGCTTCAAATGAATTTAGATTAATATATCCGTCGGAATTTTCCATATTAACCGGGTATGCAGCCGAGCTGATAAAGACTTTTCCTCTGCCGATTTCATCCTGAATTTTTTTAAGCTCATCCTGTATATCCGGTATCGCCGTATTTAATAGTTCAATTCCGTATAAATCAATATTGGGAACGATAGAAAAACCGCTTCTGCAGAAAGATGCATAGACCAATTTACCGCTGTTTTTCCCGGCGGCTGATCCCATAGCTTCTATAAATTTCATATGATTTTCCAGAGAAGGAACATATGAACTCCCGATTCCTATTGCGGCAACAGCCGAGTATTTCCTGAAGGCTCTAAGCAGGCTTAATAAATAGTTTCTGCTCAATTCGGTAAAATTAGGATTACCCGCCAGCTGCTGCGGAATATTGCTTAAAGGCATTTCAATAAGCGCCAATAAACCGTATTCCCTGCAGAGTTCAAGGTAATACGGATGAGGAATGGAATTGATAAAACGGACTGAATTAAACCCGGTTTCCTTTATTATTTTAATATCCTGTTCCATCACAGAATAGCTTAAAAGAGGCCCAAACTCCTTGAAAGAGGGAACTAAAGTGGTTCCCTTAAAAGCAAATTTTCTTCCATTTAGAAGCAGTGAATCTTTTAAAGATACTAAAGAATAAAAAGCATATGATTCCCCGGTCTGATCCAGCAGAATATCTCCTCGCCAGAGTTCAATATTAATAAGATAGGATTTCGGATTTTCCGGGGACCACAACACCGGATCACTGACGGTAATATTCTGTTCTATTCTTTTGTCTTTATTTATATTTATGGAAAATTCAGATTCCAATTTTTGAATCGATTTGGGTGCATCTGGTGAATAAAGGCTGATTCGTAATAAAAATTCATCATTTTTCATCAATGAATCTTTTTTATCGAATTCCTTGTTTTCCATTTTAGCAATAATCTTCAAATTTAATTTCTTTCCCCGACCATCCAAAGTAAAACTTGTATTCAGTTCGGAAACGGATATGTTCGGAATAACGTGGATATACACATCTCTGATAATTCCGCCAAAACTTTTAGGGAATAAGAATCGCTGCTTTAAAGGGATTGTATTTTCAGAATCAAGCTTATAATTAAGTCGTACGGATAAGAGATTTTCAGTATCTCCTTTCAAAATATCTTTCGGCAAATCGAGCCGAAATGGGAATAAACCGCCGGGATGCCTGTAGATAATTACATTATTAATAGAAATATCGGCAGCATAGCTGATACCCAAAAAGTGAAGCTTCAATTGATGATTCGATATGTCTTTTTTAGTTAAGGGGAATTTCCGCTGAAAAATCAGCTCTCCTTCACCTTCAAAAATAGAGGGAACAGCAATTTTTGTCTTTTGAGGATTTTTCTCATCTGCCGGAAAAACTATCCATTCCCCGTCTAAAGAGAGTATTTTCCTGGTTTTTGTAATATCAAAAAAAGAAGAATCTGATGAATTTATTTGATAATTGGGTAATTCTCTAAATAAAATTTGACTTTTTATGGTGGGGATGTTAAATAAAACTATAAGAATAAGGCAGTAATACTTGGAGATTCCCATCCGGTTCCTAAAATTTGTATAGAAAACTTACAAATATACGCACGAAAGGAGGGGAAATCAATGGAATTTATGCTGGAAAAAATAAATTAATAGATTACATTTACCGCTTTTAAGAAGGAAAAAGCCGCCGGTATACTATCGACTGTCAATCTACAAATATAAAATCCGCACGAATATTTAAGCCGATTTAATAATTGCAATAAACGAATCTGCCTTTAAACATGCTCCGCCCACCAATGCGCCGTCGATATCCGGCTGTGAAAGGAGCTCTCCGGAATTATCCGGCTTTACGCTGCCGCCGTACAGGATAATTATATTTTCTGCTGCAATCTTAGAATATTTATCTTTTATCAAATTTCTTATAAAATTATGCGCATCCTCCGCCTGTGCCGGTGTTGCTGTTCTGCCGGTCCCGATTGCCCAGACCGGTTCATAAGCTATAATTATGTTTTCCAGCTCTGATTCTGAAATTCCTTCCAAACCGACTGCAATCTGTCTTTTCAAAACATCATTGGTAATATTTTTTTCTCTCTCCTCTAATGTTTCCCCGATACAGAAAATCGGTTTTAAGCCGTTTTTTAATGCAGCTTTTAGTTTTTTATTTATCAGCTCATCTGATTCCTTGAAAATCGTTCTTCTTTCGGAATGTCCTAAAATTACATACTGGCTCCCCGTACTTTTTATCATTGAAGCAGAAATTTCGCCTGTAAAAGCTCCGCTCTCCGCCTCATGCATATTCTGGGCGCCGAGCATTATTTTGCTTCCTTTTAAAAGACTGCCTGCTTCCGCTAAAGAGGTAAAAGGGGGACAAATTATAACTTCGCAATTGTATTCTTCCTTTTTTAATCCGTTCACAAGATTATTAATCAAATCTTTCGAGCCGTTCAGGTCATTATACATCTTCCAGTTTCCTGCAATAACTTTTTTACGCATTGGATTTCCTTATTTTTAGTTAATATTCTAAATTTTTACCGGCACAAAAATACTAAACGGGCCCCTTTCTTCAAACCTGTTATGCAATTTCTTTGTAATAATTGAAATAGTTATTTTAAAAGAAATTATTTATAGATTCTGAATATGAAATCTAAAAAGGCAGTCGTTGCTTTAAGCGGCGGAATGGACAGCTGTGTAACTGCGGCAATTGCAAATAATGAATATAACCTTGCATTTTTCCATGCAAATTACGGGCAAAGAACTGAAAAGAGAGAGCTGCGTTCATACCATGAGCTGGCTGACTTTTACAAAGTTTCTGAAAAATGGGTTGTAGATTTTAAACGTTTTTCAAAAATCGGCGGTTCTTCTTTAACCGATCAAAGAATTGAGATAAGCAGAGCGGATTTAAATAATAAAAATATACCCGCCTCTTACGTGCCTTTCAGGAATGCAAATATTCTTTCGGCATGTGTAAGCTGGGCTGAAGTTTTAAAAGCCGAAGCAATTTTTATCGGGGCAGTATATGAAGATTCTTCAGGCTACCCGGACTGCAGGCCTGAATTTTTTAAAGCTTTTGAAAAAATAATTGAGGCCGGGACTAAACCGGAAACAAAAATAAAAATAATCACTCCGGTTATTCATTTGTCAAAGGCGCAAATCGTAAAAAAAGGGATCGAGCTGAATGCGCCTTTTCATCTTACCTGGTCCTGCTATCAAAATGAGGATGCTGCCTGCGGCGTCTGCGACAGCTGTGCTTTACGATTAAGAGGATTTCAGGAAGCAGGAATTGATGACCCGATTAGTTATATTGAAAGGCCAAATTATGGCCCATCCCCGACTCTTCCTAACCTGTCTCGCCTTAGCGGGCTAAGGCGGAAAGAGAAGGGCTGAAGTTTTTAAGCGATAAAAAATTCTTTGAAAAATTAAAATTTAAAACGATTTTTATTGAATGGATTGAGATTTTTATATTGCAATCAATTTAGATTTTGGATTTAATGAAAGAATGGAAATTAAAGTCCCGCGGGGCTGACTAAAAAGTAATAATTATTCAAAAAAATAGAACACGGATAACGCAGATTACACTGATTTACACGGATCTTTAAATTGAAAATTACTTTTTAGTCAACCCCGACGGGGTGAGGCTTTTATGGAAGAAAAAACCAAACTCCTTGAAGTATTTAAGAATCAATACCCGAACCGGGATTACAAAATAATCCATACCGCACCGGAATTTACATCCGTATGCCCTAAAACCGGACAGCCCGATTTCGGTTTAATTACTATTGAATATATTCCCGATGCTTTATGCATTGAATTAAAATCTTTAAAATTTTATTTAAACTCTTATCGTAACGACGGGATTTTTTATGAACATGCAGCAAATAAAATACTTGATGATCTGATAAGTGTCTGCAAGCCGCGTTATATGCAGATTAAAGCACAATTTAATGTACGCGGAGGAATTTTGTCGGTTATCAAAGCTGAATACGTTAAGGAAGGATTTGTTTTAATGGAACGGAATCAATAGACCGGGTGTTAAATAAAAATAATTCTTTTATAAAAATTTTCATTTATGCATCAGACAAGCAGCATTAAAAAAGAATTTCTGAAAAAAAGAGACGAACTTTTCAGAAACAATACAAAGCAGAAAGACTCACTGAAGTTTAGCCTGGATTTATCTTTATTAATCGAAGAATACATAAGAACATTAGCTGCAGGAAGCGAATATAATTTCTGCTTAGCATCTGCAGGCAGCTTCAGCCGCCGCGAGCTTTCTCCCTATTCGGATATTGACTTAATGTTTATTAACGATGCAGTTGAGAAGAACCAGCGGGATATTTCCCTTCTGGTAACTAAATTCTGGGACAACGGGATTGAAGTCTCCCATACGGTTAGAGATTTTTCGGATATTAAAAAATATGCGGGCACCGACCTTCATACATTCACGCAGTTTTTTGAAACTAGATTTCTGCTAGGTTCCGAAAAAATTTACAAAAGGTGGAATGAAGAAATTTTTTCTGCTGTAAGCGGAAAGGTTAAGATCCGTCTTCTTGATGATATGATTGAGGATATTCAGAATAGGTATGAGAAATACGGAGATTCGCCTAAAGTTCTTGAACCCAATGTCAAGCTGTCTGCCGGGGGATTAAGGGACTTCCAGTCGATTGAATGGATGTTTATGATCCAGAATAAAACTCTGCTGAATAAACAGGAGGAAGCAACACAAGCCGAAATATTTATCGATCTCCTGAGGGAAAAAGAATATACTTCGCCTAGCGAGTGCAATCATCTGCTGGAAAGCTATAAGCTGATACTAGGCGTAAGAAATCTTCTGCACCTTCATTCGCATCAGAAAAATGACCGTTTCGAGTTTAATGCTCAGCAGAGGATTTCCAGGACATATGATCATAAAAAAGATCCGCTGCAGATGTTCATGAAAGAATATTTTAAAGCTGCCAATATTATAAACAGATTTTCCAAATCGATGATAAAAAAATTCCAGGAGGATATTACCAATCCAATCCCCGATTCGCTCGGAATTGATCTGGATGAGAATTTCGTATTGAAAAGAAAAAAGATTACTTATAGGGGAACCGGCAATCCCGGCCTGTCCGATATCATCCGAGCTTTTTATTACAGGACTTTATACGGAGCTTTCTTCGATGAAGTTCTCCGTTCAAAAATTGTTGAGGTTGTTGAGAAGAACGAAAAGGAGGGTACGCAGGAACCAGTCTCGTCGGTATTCTTCAGAGAAATATTAAAGCTTGTCAGAAATGTGGGACAAAATCTTGTAGTAATGAACGAGCTCGGTGTGCTGGGGGCCTTTATGCCTGAGTTCAGAGATCTCGTAGGATTTATGCAGCACGGGGTCTATCACTGCTACACAGCCGACGAACATACTTTAATAACCATCCTGAATTTGGAAAAACTCGAAAAAGATACTTCACCTCTCGGAAAGCTTTATAATAACTTAAAGAATAAAGAAATCTTGTATTTGTCTCTTTTATTCCATGATATTGCCAAACCAATTAATATTTCCGGCCATGAAATCATCGGCGGTGAAATGGCTTCTTCAATTATGAATAGGCTGGGATACAGCGAGGAAGAAATTGAGCAGGTAATGTTTTTAGTCCGGCATCATTTGGCTATGGAGCAGGTAGCCTTCCGGAGAAATTTAAATGATCCGGAAACTTTAAACAATTTTGCTTCTAAATTCAAATCCGAACAAAGCCTTGACCTGCTTTACTTAGTAACTTATGCCGACCTTTCTGCAGTTAATCCTGCAGTATGGACATCATGGAAAGCCGACCTGCTTTATGATCTTTACAGAAAAACCAAAATCATGCTGTCGGAAAAAATAAGCGCCGAAGATCTCCTGTATTCCACAACTTACGTGGTGCCCAAAGAAATTACAAAACATTCCCGAATTATAAGCGAAGCTCATGTCCAGGAACATATTGAATCTATAAATGATATTGCCTATACCTATCATTTTTCCGATGAGGAGATTGCCAAGCATATTGAGGAAATTCAGAAAGGTGAAAATGTATCCACTCTATTTAAAGTGCTTAATGACTTTACAAACGTTACGGTAATAACCAAAGATTTTCCCTCGCTGCTCTCAAAAATCTGCGGAATATTATCAATCAATGATGCAAATATTCACGACTCAAGAATATTTACTAGAAAAGACGGACTTGTAATTGATACTTTCAATGTAACTGAGTTCCGGACACATAAAAAGCTTGATCATTCCAAATGCGCAAAAATTAAAACCGATATGGTAAATGTTCTCGCAGGTAATCTCGATTTAGCCGGGGAAATAGCCAAAATGAAAACTAAATGGGCAAGGATTGAAAATAAGTTCTACCAGAGGACAGGCAAAGTAAAAGTGGTTTTTGAAAAATATGAGAAGTATACGATAATCGATATTTTTGCTCCCGACCGTTTGGGATTTCTTTACACCGTGACGACAAAAATGAGTGAACTAGGACTGGTCATTTATTTTGCAAGCATCGCAACTCAGGCAGACGATATTGTCGATTCATTTTATGTATTGGACAGAAAAGGGAAGAAAATACCTGTCGAAGAATATGAACATATTAAATCCGAACTTACGGAAACAATAAACCAGCTCCTTCTGACACCCGCTGCTAAATCTTAGTCTAACGGGGATAAAAATCGAGGCTAAGGCTGAGGCTAAGATGGTCTTTGGTATTCGTTGAAAAAAATTTCTTCTGAACTAAAAATCTTTTCTTTCACTAGAAAAAATTACCTGTCTAAGAATGTTTAAACTCATGCTTGTTTCTTCCCTCGAATTTATTCTGCGAAAAAACGGTGTTATATTGCAGCATGATATTTTCTAAAGTACTTTACTGAACTCAAAAATTATGAACAGATAAATATAAAAGATTATGGGTATTTCAGATAAAGCAAGACCGATAGGCGTATTCGATTCCGGGATCGGCGGTCTGACTGTAGTTAAGAAAATTTCCCAGACATTCCCTGATGAGAATATTATTTACTTCGGCGACACCGCAAGGGTCCCTTACGGATCGAAATCAAATTCTACCGTGATTGAATATTCAATTCAGGATGCAAGATTTTTAATGAATAAAGGGGTAAAGATAATTGTTGCAGCATGCAATACGGCTTCTTCAATCGCACTAAATGCCGTCAAAAAAGAATTTAATTTACCGGTGATCGGAATGATCGAGCCGGGCGCAAAAGCAGCCGCGGAAAAAACAAACAACGGGAAGATCGGGGTGATAGGGACAAGAGCCACAATTAATAATAAAGCATACTTTAAGGAAATAAAGAAAATAAATCCAGCCCTGAAGGTTTATGAGAAAGCGTGCCCATTATTTGTACCTCTTGCCGAAGAAGGTTGGATAAAACACTCCGCAGTATACCAGATTGCAGAGGAATATTTAAAAGAGCTGCGCGAGAATAAAATTGATACACTGGTTCTCGGGTGCACTCACTACCCTATTCTTTCCGATGTTATTCAGGAAGTTATCGGACAGGATGTTGCATTGATTGATTCAGGTGTTGCCTCAGCAGAAGCTGTAGACAAGGAATTAAAAAAGGCCGGATTGTTTGCAAAGAGAAATATACCGGGAATTCAGGAATTTTATGTGAGCGACATTCCCATAAAGTTCAAAGAAGTAGCCGAGCTCTTCTTCGGCAGAAAAATAGAAGAAGTTAAAAAGATAGAGCTTGAAGAATTAATGGAAGTCTGAAATTCCTAAAGGCTCCTTGTATTTTATATTTGATAACTCTTCAACATTCTTTCTAACTTTAATAACCAGAAGTTGATATCTTCAATCATGAAGATTGTTAATCAGGTCATAAACC
Source organism: uncultured Ignavibacteriaceae bacterium (assembly GCA_964430095.1). Classification (GTDB taxonomy): domain Bacteria; phylum Bacteroidota; class Ignavibacteria; order Ignavibacteriales; family Ignavibacteriaceae; genus DATKLQ01. Next base: position 3,936 of record CAYSGP010000148.1, on the reverse strand, counting down.
TTGGATGATAATATCTTGAATTTCGCCAATGCCTTTTCTTCCTCGATCGGCATAAAACAGGCAATTATATATTTAACTTTTCCGTCATCGACAATCCCTACATCGTTAGTCCAGTAACTCCACCAGCCGGTTTTGTTGTAATACATTGTATTTTGAGGCAGGCCCTGAGCAATTTTTGATTTATCAAGCTGCCGGCCTAAAAAGGTTTTCATCTGCTTGCTTACCCAGGGATTCACCAGTTGATTAGTTTCTATCTTATACATAAAATCTGCGGCATGAAGAGCGCAAGTCTCTGTTCCTTTAATAGTTTCGTAACCGGGATCTTCAAACTTGCGTTTTAAGAATTTTCTGGTAACCTCGCTCCCATTCCAGCCATAAGTGTGAATAAATTCGCTTATCCTCGGTCTTGTTGCCAAATCTATTAAACAGTTAGCTGCCGAATTATCGCTTCTGGTAATCATCAAGTCGAGAAGGTAATTTACCGTAACTGTATCTCCATCCTTTAACAGCGGCCTCGGATCATTAAAGATTTCTTTAGCACCGTCTACATCATTTGGAGATTTTACGATAAAAAGAGTTGAAAGAGTGTATTCCCAATTGCTTACCTGGTGCAGAACTTCGGCGGCTACATACATTTTATAAACGCTTGCGGGGTAAATAAGATTATTGTAATTAACCCCGCCGAAAACCGGCTCATCCTTATTCAGCATAATCACTGCAAAAGAGATTTGTTCAACTCCATCTTCGCCTACATCAAAATCACCGGTAAGCTGTAATGATTCTGAAATTGATCTCAGTGAATCAGACAGAGTTTGATCGTACTGGTAGTAATCAGGTATTTCTGCTTCTTGTGAAAAGAAAACCGAAGAAATAAAGCAATAGAGAAAAAGATAGGAAAGCTTCAATTTATTGCTCCCTTTTTATAATTATTTTTTCTAAAATATATTTTTTTATATTGATTTGAAACAAATCATAATAAGGAATGAACATTTAAATATTCGGTATAAAAAATGGTAGTGAAACGAGGAAAGCAGAAAGGTTTTTTAGTGAAGGGAGGATAGTTTATCATTTCAGGGATTTAAATGAAAAGGAATTTGACTGCCAATAGATCATGCTTTTGAGACTTTAAAAATTATTTAAAAATAATCTTGATTATTTCATCACTGATAAATCTATTTGCGGTTATATTTTTATTACCGATTTCTCCTGAATTGCTCATCACTATAATTAGAGTTTTTCTTTCCGGGAACCATCTCAATACAGCATTATGGCCCCAATCCTCACTTCCCCGAGTCCATATTTCCTTCCCCCAGGGAGTAACGGAAATGAACCATCCTAAACCGATTTGAATATCATTCAGGTTTAATTGAGGCGTCCACATTGTTTTCAGACTTTCCCGGCCAATTATTCTGCTATCCACAAGTGCTTTAAACCATTTATAAAGATCCGCAGCGTTTGTATAAATTCCGCCTGACCCTATATATCCCCAGTTTCTTTCGGAAATACTTTGGTCAAGAATTCTGTTATTTCCTGCAATTAGATTTGAATCTATGCCCGATGCTTCGCTCCAGAACCAGGTATTGTTCATTCCGGATTTCTTTAAAATGTTTTCCCTGATAAATTCCTCATAAGTCTTATGGGAAATAATTTCAATGAGCGCGCCTAAAATTTCATAATTTTCATTTGAATAGGAAAAATTTGTTCCCGGTTTGAATTGAAGCGGATCAGTAAATATTGCCTTCACGGCTGAATCTCTTTCCTTAACTCTATCAGACAAGTAATTCTGGCCCAGGCCGGTATTATGAGCCATCAACTGAGCAATTGTAACGGCCTTTTTATCTTCCGGAATACCGGGAAAAAATTTCGAAAGGCTGTCATTTGTACTCAATTGATTTTCTTCCTGCAGAATAATAATGCCTGCAGCAGTAAAAGATTTAGTTATTGATGCAATATTGAAGACAGTTTTTTCGGATGCAGATTTCTTTTTTCCCGAGTCAATCCATCCATAACCTTTTTGAGTAATGACTTCCCCGTTTACAGCAACTAATGCAGAAAAGGCAAATCCCGTATCGGAAATTTCTTCAAAATAATTCTCCAATTTTCGGGACAAACCGATCTTACTTTCCTCAGCCTGGCACAAAGAATATGAAACCGGCAGCAGCCAGACCACGAACAAAGCAGAAATTTTCATTATTTTTATCCCGGGTATTCAGCTAATATATTTTACAAATGAATCTTACCGGAAGATATTTAAGAAATTATTTATTCATTTCATGTGCTGTTTCTAATTTGTAAAAACTTTAAATGAAAATCAGAATTTTTCACGCATGAACATTCAAATATTCGGAACAAAAAAAAGCAGCGATACCCGGAAAGCAGAAAGATTCTTCAGTGAAAGAAGATTACCTTATCACTTCAGGGATTTAAATGAAAAAGGAATTTCTCATGGAGAGCTTGAAAATATAAAACAAATAATTCCTTTAGACGAGTTAATTGACAAAGATGGAGACAGGTTTAAAAAAAGAAATTTATCATTTATGGTTTATAATATTGAAGAAGAGCTGCTGAATGATCCTCTTTTGTTAAAAATGCCTATCGTAAGAAACGGGAAACTCGCTGCTGCCGGGTATAAACCTGAAATATGGGAAGAATGGCTTAAGAATGAAAAGAAGTAAAACCTTAAATAAAAAACCCGGCTTCAAAAGAAACCGGGTTCGAGAATGCTTTAATGAGAAATTTTACACATCGTAATAAAGATGGAATTCGAACGGGTGAGGCTGCAGAGCCATGGCTTTCACTTCTTTTTCGGTTTTATATTTTATCCATGTTTCGATTACATCCTCCGTAAACACATCTCCCTTCAATAGGTATTCATGATCATCTGCTAAGTTCGCCAAAGCCTGATCGAGGCTGCCCGGAGTAGAAGGTACGTTTGCCAATTCTTCCGGCGGCAGATCGTAAATATCTTTATCCAGCGGTTCACCCGGATCAATTCTGTTCGTTACCCCGTCTAATCCTGCCATCAGCATAGCAGAGAAAGCAAGGTAAGGATTACATGAAGGATCGGGGCATCTGAATTCAACCCTTTTAGCTTTTGGACTTACCGAATACATCGGAATTCTTACTCCGGCGCTTCTGTTCCTTTGCGAGTAAGCTAAATTAACAGGAGCTTCAAAACCCGGAACAAGCCTCTTGTAGGAATTTGTAGTCGGGTTTGTAAATGCACAAAGCGACGGGGCATGTTTTAAAAGCCCGCCTATAAAATAAAGTGCTAATTCACTCAATCCGGCATAACCGGAACCGGCAAATAAGGGCTTTCCTTTTTTCCAGAGACTGGTATGGACGTGCATTCCGCTTCCGTTATCGCCGTAAATCGGTTTCGGCATATATGTTACGGTTTTATTATGCTTCTTTGCCGTATTCTTTGCAATATATTTAAAAAGAAGAAGCTGGTCGGCAGCCTTAACAAGCGGAACAAACCTTAAATCTATTTCGCACTGCCCGCCGCTGGCTACCTCATGATGCTGCGCTTCAACATCGATTCCGCAATTAATTAAATTCATTACTATTTCATTCCTAATATCTGTTAATGCATCTGTCGGCGGTACAGGGAAGTATCCTTCTTTGTATCTGGGTTTATAACCTAAATTAGGTTTTTCATCTCTGCCGCTGTTCCACTTTCCTTCAACTGAATCTACTGAATAAAAGCTGCTGTTCGGGGTTGAATCGAAGCGGACATCGTCAAAAATAAAAAATTCAGCTTCTGGTCCGTAGTATACTGTATCTGCAATTCCGGTTGACTGCAAATATGCTTCGGCTTTCTGGGCTATGCTTCTCGGGCACCTGGAATATTTCTCTTTTGTAGCCGGTTCATAGACATCGCAGACCAAACTTATTGTCGCCTCCTGAATGAATGGATCCACAATCATTGTCTTG
>CAYSGP010000147.1:0-4048 GCA_964430095.1 uncultured Ignavibacteriaceae bacterium | reverse complement strand
TTTATATCCTTTGGTTTTTATTTTTTCCATTAATGGAATAGTTTCTTCCGGCTCGCCGTGTACAAGGAAAATATTTTTCAGCTTTTCTTTTTTAGAAAAATCCAGGTAATTCAGAAGTCCGTTCTGGTCGGCATGCGCACTGAAGTAATCCATCTTTTTAACCTGGGCTTTTACCTTGTAAGGTGACCCGAGAATATTTACCTCCTCGGCGCCGTCCATAATTTTTCTTGCCAGAGTTTCCTTTGCCGCGTAGCCTGCGAAAAGGATTAGATTATTCAAATCTTCTATATTGTTTTTAAGATGATGCAGAATTCTTCCCCCTTCCGCCATTCCCGAAGCCGAAATAATCATGCATGCTTCTTTAAATGTATTAAGCTCTTTTGATTTTTCAGCTTCCCTGATATAAGTAAGCCTGTAAAATCCAAAAGGATCTTCATGATTTTCCAGAAAAATTCTGTAAGTCTCCCTGTCAAAGCATTCCGGGTGAACCCTGTAAATTTCCGTTGCATTAACCGCCAGAGGCGAATCGACAAAAATCGGGAAAACCGGGATCCTGTTCTGATCGAAAAGCTTATGGAGCAGATAAACCAGAAGCTGGGTTCTGCCGACTGCAAAAGCAGGTACAATGATTTTTCCTTTCCTCTTTATAACTTCATTTATTACGACAGCTAATTCTTCTTCCATCTCGTGCACAATAGGATGAAGCCTGCCGCCGTAAGTGCTCTCAAGAATTAATGCATCCAGATCGGTGAGAATATTCGGATCGTGTAAAATAGGCATTTCATTTCTACCAACGTCTCCGCTGAATCCAAGCCTCGTGAATTTTCCGTTTTCTCTTATCTCAAGCGTAATTCCTGCTGAACCGAGAATATGGCCGGCATCTCTGAAAGTGACAGTTACGCCCGGAACAATTTCAACCGATTTATCATATTGAATTCCTATAAAATTATGCATTGCAGATTCAGCGTCTTCAATTGTATACAAAGGTTCGAATGGGACTTTATTCTCTTTAATTCTTTTTTTATTAACGAATTTTACATCTCTTTCCTGAAGGTAAGCCGAATCCCTGAGCATTATCTGGCACAAATCTACTGTTGCCGAAGTGGTATAAATATGTCCGGCAAAACCGTTTTTAACGAGAGTAGGAATATTTCCGGAATGGTCCATATGAGCATGTGAAAGAAGCACTACATCAATTTCAGCGGGATAAAAAGGGAAGTTTCTGTTTTTTTCAAACGCTTCTTTTCTTTTCCCCTGGTAAAGCCCGCAGTCCAAAAGGATTTTTTTGCCGTTAACCGTTAAAAGATGCTGTGAACCGGTTACTTCCTGAGCGGCTCCGAAAAATTGAAGTTTCAATATAATCCTTGGTTTATACTGTAGTTGGAAATAGAAGCTATTTAAATTTAAGTAAATATTGAAAAAATATCTTAGAAAATTAATTCAGTTCATCGAGGGAATATTGTTCCAGACCATTGACAATGACCGCTGCTAAATCTATGTTTCCTTTAACATAATTACTTTACATAAATTTTATTAAAAAAGAGTAAAGAAAATGTTTGGATTAGGTACCGGCGAAATAATCATAATAATTCTTGTTATCGTGCTTCTTTTCGGTGCAAAGAAAATTCCGCAGCTTGCCCGGAGCCTTGGCAATAGTTTAAGCGAGTTTAAAAAGGGAACTAAAGATGAGATTAATAGTACCGATGAAGAAGCAAAGAAAATAGAAAGCAAAAAATCTTAACCTGATCTGCAAGGTAATGAGCTTATAAGAATTATCATTAAGCTTAGCACTGAGTGTCCCATCCTCTTTGTTTTATTCAATTCCTATTTCTGCAGTTTCTACGTCAACTCCCTCAATAGATCCGAGATTAAGTCCTTTAAAAGATGGTCTGTCGTAACGATGATGATTGTTTTGAATGCCGACAAAAACGGCAGTATTTAAATCATCATTAAAGTTTTTTATATAAGATGCTGAAAGTTTAAGTTTATTTAATTCATTTAAACCAATGGATCTGCTTAACTTAAATATCAGTTGAGATGTGTCGGAATTAAAGATTCCGCTGTTTACAGTTTGAGATTCGAAATGCAGGATGCAGATGAATTTCCCCAGCATAATGTTATTCATTTTCAATTTAAGCGGTTCGGGAAGTTTTATCCAAATAAAATCAATAGTATTATCCGTATTTTTCAGAGCATATACAGTCATCTTACCTTCAATATCTGAAAACAAAATTTCCGGATTCAGGGCAAGAGCAATTCGTCTGAACTCTTCATTTATTCTGTCTGCCTGATTTCTCAATTCAAGTTTTCTATGTTCGACTGCTTCTTTGCTTGCCAATACTGCCTGGTCTTTTGAAGCTTTTGCCATTCCGTATTCATAATCAACCAATGTCTTATAATATTCTGATTCTGCATTAACATAATCATTAACAAGATTTTGAAAATCAGCAGTATTAAAAATTATGTCATTTGCCGGTAAAATTACGGGGACAATCTTATTGCTTTCTGAAATACCGGAGTGTATTAATTGATCAAACGACCCGAATCTGGAAGTAGTGAACGTTATTGAACTTAACACGTTATAAAATACTTCGCCTAATTTCAGTACATTCTTATTTTTGGCCTGTTCATCATTAATAATATCTGATCTTTTCATTCCAACCAAATACAGCTCATACCTGCTGCTGCTTTTATAAACATCGATGCCATTCATATTTATATTCAGGATGTCATCTTTTTTAAAGACGTTCAATACCTGGTTTTCCGATAGATGATTATGCCATGTTTCTTCATCCGGGAATAATGTGCTGCTTTCAGCTGATAACCAATTTAAATTTATATCCGGAACAGGGATGAAATTTCCGTCAGTATCTTTTAAATAAACCTTTATTTTGTGTTCTGCAAAATTATTATTGACGAAAAGGGCTTTAATATATCCTCTCTTAAAACGGATCTGGATTGGGTCTTTGACAAAGACATTATACTCTTGGAGTGATGGTAAAGACCATTTAATGTATGGATTTAAATTTTGAGGAGGAGATTCTGTTTGAAAATATGAATAGCTTGTCCAAAGAGTTTCCAGTTCATTCAAGCTCTGCTGATATAAACCGATAATAATATTTTTCACAGGAGTGTCTTCAATATTGGAGGGAATTACCTCTCCATCCAATTTAGTCTGAACCTCAATTTCATAATAACATCCCGGCTTGAAAATATTATTATCCCTGAAAGGATCGCCTGAGGAAGATTGGAGAAACGGCGGGAATATATTTTTTTTGTTTGACTCGCAGACTTTCCGGTTAATTTCAAAATCGGTTTTAGCTCTTTCAGTGATGTAGCAAACAGATTCTACCCGGATACCTTCCTTGTTTTCCGAATCAATTACCAGGCAGTCAAAAGAATTTTTATTTGCGGTTACTTTGATTTTGCTGCTGCTTCGTTCTGTATTATTTTTTACAGGTATTGAGCAGCTTACATCCTGTATCTTCCCCTTTTTCGAAGACTCTTCAATGATCCTGTCTAATTCCTTCCCTTTAGGAATAGAAAAAGTTGTGATGTCAAGTTTATCTATTTTATTGCAGAAAGTAATTTCAGCAAAGATCACGCTTTCAGGGAATGATACTTTCAAATCATTAAAGGATTGAAGACAGGATTTATCTGTAACAATCTCACTGCTGCTCTCAAAATTAAGATTAGACCATTCAATAGAATTTCTTTTTATCGGTTTACCTGAATACTTGAAATTTACACAAAGCTGTAACGGCTCTTTTTGGGTACATATCATAAGATCAGGATAGTCCTCCAGGATTTGTTGGGATAAGTGAGTTTGATCCGGCTCAAGCTGCATCATCAGATTGCCTGTCATTCCTGAATAATGCATTGTATTGCTGAGAGGATTTGTAGTCATTAATTGCAGCCTCCTGGATGCAGGAGTTGAAGGTGATGCCGGATCATTTTCAGCGAGCCATGCACCGACTATAGGTTTATTATGATTTTGTTCAGTGCTGTAAATGATTTTCCATCCTGAATTATCATTTTTATTTTTCTC
>CAYSGP010000146.1:0-6410 GCA_964430095.1 uncultured Ignavibacteriaceae bacterium | reverse complement strand
TCTACCAGCATTACATGCTCTGCACGTTCCTTCGGATCATTTGTAAGCTTCTCTTCCAGCCTATTATCTTCTTCGATATTTTTTCCTCTTCTCCTGGTTCCGGCAATCGGCAGCACCTGTGCTTTTCTGTTTTTTACTTTTAAAAGATCTTCGGGGGATGTACCGATGATTGTAAAATCATTTTCGAATTCCAGGAAATACATATAGGGGGATGGATTTATGATTCTTAATGAGCGGTAAACATTTAATAGATCCTATTTAAATTTTGTTGAAAATCTTTTTGAAAGGACAATCTGGAAAATATCACCTTCGGTAATATTTGCCTTGCCTGCTTCGACCTGCTTATAAAATTCATTCGGATCAAAATCTTCCATGATCTCTTCAGGTATTAAAAAATCCGTAGAATAATTAATCGGTTTTTTCAATTCTTGACGCAGCTTTAATAATTCATTTTTTGCTTTATTATAAGCTTCTTCTAAATTCGCATCCTTTTCAATTAAAACATTAGATATAAGAATTATTTGATGCTTATGATGATCGAAGGCGAGCACCGAGTTATAAATTCCGAAAATCGAGTCGGGGTTTTCAAATTTTCTGGAATTAAATTTAATAACCTTCTCCACTATAGAAATGTTTTCATATCCCAGATAGCCTACAATTCCGCCTGTAAAGTCAGGAAGACCTTCAATTTTAGGCTGCCTGTATTTTTTGATCTCTTCCCTGATATATTCAAAAATGGATTTATCATAACAATTTTTACATCCGTTAACATGCTCGGTAATATTGAAATTTTCATTCTTGAAGATTTTAAAAGGATTTTTGCCGATGAATGAATACCGGGACATGTTAGCCGTTTTTTCAACGGATTCGAGAAGAAAATTTTGTTTTCCTTTTTCCCGGATTTTAAGGTATGCAAGAACCGGTGTAAGCAGATCGGCAGTAATTATTTCATAAACCGGAATCAGATTATAATCTTTTGCTAATTGTTTGAATTGTAAAAAATCCATATACACCTATTTTAGATTAAGAGAAAGAGTAAGAGAAAGAATAAGATTAAGAGTTAGAACTCCTAATGTTTGAACCTGTGTTCGGATTATAGTGTCATTCATATAAATTTTCTTTTCCCTCCACTTTTTGGAGATGGAGAGTGCTTTTAGCAAAAAAAAACCCTTCCCAGTTTGCCTGAGAAGGGTTTTATTATAATTATTTCTCGAGGATTACTGAGTCATATTCTTAAGCATATTAAACCACCACCAAAATATTGGGCTGTAGTTTGCGTTATAATATGTCCCAGTGTTCTTTTTCATTTTTGTGAATGTAAATGTAACACCTGGTTTGATCTTTGTCAATAAGGAGATAAAACTTTTTTTTGAGACATATGATGCAAATCATTAAAATGAAGAAAATTCAGATAATTATGTCCCTTTTAACAAGCTGCTTTAAAAATCTTCCCTGTATTTCAAAATATTATTGGAGTTCAATTAATATTGCTACTGATTCTTCAATGTTTTTATATTTGAACATTCAATAAATTTCGAAATTATAATGAACAGGGAACTATTCAGATCCAAAATTCACCGCGCAACCGTTACTATGGCAGAGTTATACTATGAAGGGAGCATCACAATAGATAAAAAATTATTGGAGGCTGCAGATATCCTTCCTTATGAAAAAGTACAGGTTGTAAATTTAAATAACGGAAGCCGTCTTGATACTTATACAATAGAAGGCCCTGCTGATAGCGGCATGATCTGTTTAAATGGTCCGGCAGCAAGACTAGGAGTCATCGGAGATGAAATAATCATAATTGCTTATTCCCAAATGTCCGAAGAAGAAGCCCGGAAGCATAAACCTAAAATTGTTTTAGTTGATAAAAACAACAGAGTTGCAAAAATTATTTAACTTCACAAGAGAAGCAAGTCCATTGATTTTATTGAATCTTTTCAGTAAAATTTGTTTGGAATTTAAAGGATCAGATCATGAAAAAATTAGCTTTTTTACTGGTTTTCGGTTTTACAGCTCTAGGCTATGCACAATATAAAGAACCCGGCTTTCCAACAAGTCATGTAAGTGATGGTTTAATAGATTATGATTCGGGGAGTCTTTTCAGCTTTCTGAATTCAGAGAATTTCCTTATGAAGCATTCATTCAGCTTATCCTATTCTGCATTCGGCAATGAAGCTTTATCTCTCGGTGTTTATACCAACAGCATGTTTTATAAATTCAACAGCAACTTGAATGCTCAGCTCGATGTAAGTTTTGTGCAATCACCGTACAGCACGCTCGGCAAAGAATTTCAGAAAAGCATAGATGGGTTTTATATCAGCCGCGCTGCGGTTAATTATAAGCCCTGGAATGATGTTTTAATCTCCGTTCAATATAGAAATCTGCCGTACAATAGTTATAATCCTTATTGGGGATTTTACGGAGACAGAAATTTCAGCGAAAACTTGAATGATAATTTTCTATTTGGAAAATAATTATTTTATTTTACCACAGCTACAGGCAAGATCATTTTCGTGAAGGAAAAATTCCCCTCAAAAAAAACTGCAATTAAGTCTTCAGTACAAAATTTTATTTTAAATTCGATCATTATAGTACTTTGCCTGATTATTTCATTCATGGTCCTTTCTGTTGTCGCAAAATTTCAGAAGTTCAAAGAAACAGCAGATGAAGAGGGCAAAAAGAAACCTGCTGCAGATATAGTACAGCTCGAGGTTCTTAACGGCTGCGGTGTCTTAGGGGTAGCAGATAAATTTACCGAATACCTCAGAAAAAAGAATTTTGACGTCGTTCAGGTAGGAAATTATAGGTCATTCGATATTGATAAAACACTGATCATTGATCGAACCGGGAATGCAGCCAATGCCGAAAAAGTCGCCGGTTATTTAGGTATTGATGAAAGCAGCATAATACAGCAGATAAATAATGATTATTTTCTGGATGTAACTTTAGTGATCGGGAAAGATTACGGACAGCTTATAAGCGGATTCCCAAATTAAATTAAAGGAATAAATTGAGCTCAAAGCAGTTAGCGGATAAAATCACAGAACAAATATTCAGCAAAAAAGGTTTTGATGTTATCCTTCTGGATCTCCGGAAATTAACCGCCATAGCAGATTATTTCGTAATCTGCAGTGCCGATTCCGATACACAGGTTAAAGCTATAGCAGATGAAATAGATTCAAAGCTCGCTGAAGAAGGAATAAAATCGTGGCATATTGAAGGCTACCGTGCATTGAGCTGGATTTTGATCGATTATGTTGATGTTGTTGTTCACATATTTAAAAAAGATTCGCGTGAATTTTACAAATTAGAAAAATTATGGGGCGATGCACCTTCTGTTAAAGTCGAAGATCCGCTTCTGAAAGAAAAAACAAAAACTGCCCGAAAGGTTTCAGCAAAAAGCAGTGAATAATTGCCTGAGTTTTTTTAATCTTACCTGAAATAAAATCCATATATTTGCATACCTGATCAAAAATTATCCGTGATATATCTGTGTAGTCCGTGTTCTATTCCGGATATTTCTGCCGATAATGTAATTTTTTAGTTCAAAATTTATAAAGTGATAAATTGAAAGAATATCTTTATAATTTATTCAATAAAGCTTCCGGCAAATTAGAATATCTCAAAGAGATAGAACTAATCTTCGATATCCCGAAGATTGAAACTCACGGCGATTTATCCTCCAATGCTGCTTTGCTTTTAACGAAAAAGCTGAAAAAGAAACCGAGGGAAATTGCCCAGGAAATAATTAATTCTTTAGAGATTGATCAGCAGATCATCAGTAAAACAGAGATTGCCGGGCCTGGTTTTATAAATTTTTTCTTTACTCAAGGATATATTGCCGGAATTACAAAAGATATACTTGATTTGCCGGATGATTACGGGAAATCTGAAAAACATAAAGGGGAAAAAGCTAATGTAGAATTTGTTTCCGCAAATCCTACCGGACCTCTTACTGTCGGGCATGGAAGAAATGCAGTGCTTGGCGATACTGCTGCAAACCTGCTTGAATGGATCGGCTACTCGGTAGACCGGGAATATTATTTCAATAATGCCGGCAGGCAAATGCGGATACTCGGAGATTCAGTTAAGTTTCGCTACAAGGAATTACTTGGAGAAAAAATAGATTTCCCGCCGGATTATTATCAAGGTGATTATATAAAAGGTATTGCCAAAAAACTTCTGGATGAACATGGAGATAAACTGCTCAATGAAGATCCTGAGGGAATTTTTAAGGCAGCCGCTGAAAAGGAAATCTTTAAGGATATTGAATCAACATTGCTGAGCTTAAAAATTAAGCACGAACTTTTTTTTAATGAGAACAGCCTTTATGAAAAAGGAAATATTGAAAGATTACTAAAGCTTTTTGAAGAAAAAAAATTATCATATCAAAAGGAAGATGCTGTCTGGCTGAAGCTGTCCCAAATGGGACAAGAGCAGGATAAAGTTATTGTGAAATCTTCCGGTGAACCTACCTACCGGCTTCCTGACATGGCATATCATATTACAAAGTTTGAGAGAGGCTATAATTTAATGATCGATATTTTCGGATCCGATCATAATGCAACTTATCCGGATGTTTTAGCCGGTTTAAAAGCTCTCGGCTACGATATTGAAAAAATTAAAGTGCTTATTCACCAGTTTGTTACAATTACTGAGAACGGCGAAGTTGTAAAAATGTCTACCCGTAAAGCTAATTACATTACTCTCGATCAGCTGATTGATGAAGTAGGAAGTGATGTTGTCCGCTACTTTTTTAATATGCGGAGTGCCGTAAGCCATATGAATTTTGATCTTACTTTGGCTAAAAAACAGTCCGATGAAAACCCGGTTTTTTATCTCCAGTATGCCCATGCAAGAATCTGTTCAATTTTAAGGATGATGCCGGAAAATAAAGAAAATCAAATTGAAGCTTCAACCGGAAATTTGAATTTATTGACTGCTGCTGAAGAGCAGCTTTTACTAAAAAAACTTCACCAATTTAAAGAAGAGGTTCTACTCAGCGCGGAATTGTTGGAGCCTCATAGAGTTTGTGCATACCTCGAAGAGCTTGCCTCATTATTCCACAAATTCTATACTTTTCACAGAGTACTAGGAGTTGAAAAGAATTTGTCGGAAGCAAGGCTGGCGCTTGTAACTGCTGTAAGAATTGTTTTAAAAAACGGATTGAGTATGCTGGGAGTTGAAGCGCCGGAAAGAATGTAATAGCCTTGCAATTCTTTAATAAAAATAGCATTCAAAGGAGAGACTGATTGTCTGAAAATTAAAATCCATTTGATTCCAGTCAGGATAAAAATCATAAGAATATTTTGGCATAAAAATAAATAGAAACCTTTCTGCAAGTGGCTGATACCAGCCAAATCCTGCCGAAATTGAAGAAGTCCATTGATTCAATTTTTCATTCCAAATTTCTTCATATCCTTCAGAGGCCGCAAGTAATTTCATGTTGTACAAATAAGCAGCTTCAAATCCTGCAGAAGCAACAAATGAAGCTCCTTCGTCTGAAAATTTATAGTTCACAATTACAGGCATTGAGATTGAATAAAATGCCTCAGTGATTTCAAGCAGTCTTATCCTTGAAAGATCAATGCGAGCGGAAGGATCATAAATATCATAAATTACAATTCCATCTCCATTTACAAGCGCTCCTCTTGTATCAGGGACCCCTCCGAGTGAAAAACTTTTCCGGTTATAGTTAATTCCTGTTTTAATAAAAATTTGATTATTCAAAAAAATAATCCCGGAAAAACCTATGCTGAAATTCGGTTCCTCATTAAGATCGAGAATGGAGGATGAAGTCTGCGGGAACGTTAAAGATGGTGCAGCATTTATGCCGATGTAAATATTTGATTGGCTAAATCCAATTAGGGTAAAATGAAAAAATAATTTAAATACTAAAAATATTTTCTTCATAAACAACCGCTCATTTTACCGGATGCCAGTTGTAATAATATTGATAGGAAGAGGAATTCGGAACCAAGAGTCTTTCATTATTTCCATTTAAATCGGCAACAACTATTTTAGAAATAGTGTCGTTCGCTGTAATATAGGAAATAGAAGTTCCATCGGGAGACCATGCTGGATACATACAAGTATTGGGATATTTAGAAACTTGATCCTGGTTAGATCCATCCGCATTCATCATATAAACCTGGGAACCGGATTGAAACAATATTTTCTGGCCATCCGGTGAAAAACTGGCGGACCGACTGTATGCTAGTTTGGTGATTTGTTTAGACATCAAGTTAATCTTGTATAAATCCGAATAGACAGTGCCGAATAAAATAAAATTACCGTCTTTAGACCAATCGGATACTTGAGGAATTTCATACTCTGTTGCGAGCGTATCTAAAATGCCGGAATCTACTTGTATCCTGTAAATATTTGATTGGCTAAATCCAATT
>CAYSGP010000145.1:0-4942 GCA_964430095.1 uncultured Ignavibacteriaceae bacterium | reverse complement strand
CTGGATAGAGTTTTCAGATATCCATCCTTTTGCCCCAATTGATCAAGCTGAAGGATACCTGGAAATTTTCAAAACTTTGGAAGCTGATCTTGCTGAAATTACCGGTTTCAATGCAGTTTCACTACAGCCGAATTCCGGTGCGCAGGGTGAATACACCGGATTATTAGTAATCAAAGAATATCATAAAAGCAGAGGGGATGGAAATCGAAATGTTGTATTGATCCCGTCATCAGCACATGGTACCAATCCCGCTAGTGCAGTAATGGCCGGGTTGAAAGTCATAATAGTTAATTCAACGGAAAAAGGTTATGTAGATATTAATGATTTAAAAAAGAAAGCTGAAGAAAATAAAGATACTCTGGCGGCTTTAATGGTAACTTATCCATCCACGAGCGGCGTGTTTGAAGAAACCATCTCTGAAATATGCATGATAATTCATAAATATGGAGGACAGGTTTATATGGATGGTGCCAACATGAATGCTCAGGTGGGATTAACAAGCCCTGCAAAAATAGGAGCGGATATTTGTCATATAAATCTTCATAAAACATTCTGCATTCCCCATGGCGGCGGAGGCCCGGGAATGGGTCCTATTGCTGCTGCTGAACATCTAGCTCCTTTCCTTCCGAATCATGCAATAATAAATCTTCGGCATTCGAAAGGAATTACTGCCGTTTCATCTGCACCCTGGGGAAGTGCAAATATCTTATTGATTTCCTACGCCTATATTAAGATGATGGGACACAAAGGTTTGACTGATGCCTCAATAGCCGCAATAATAAATGCAAATTATATAAAGGCTAGGCTGGAGAAGTATTTTAAAGTTCTTTTTTCAGGAGAAAAGGGAAGAATAGCTCATGAATTAATTTTTGATATGAGAGATTTTAAAGAATCTGCCGGAATTGAAGTTGAAGATATTGCAAAACGGCTGATGGATTACGGTTTCCATGCTCCTACTGTGTCCTTCCCTGTTCACGGAACTTTAATGGTTGAACCAACAGAAAGCGAATCAAAAGAGGAGCTGGATAGATTCTGTGATGCTTTAATTTCTATCTGCGGGGAAATTAAGGAAATTGAAAACGGAACAGCAGATCATTCTGATAATGTATTAAAAAATTCGCCTCATACTTTCTCTGAAGCAGTTTCCGATCACTGGACTCATTCTTATTCCAGGGAAAAGGCAGTATTCCCGGCCGAGTGGACTAGGGACAATAAATTTTGGCCGAGTGTAGGAAGAGTGAATAATGCTTATGGCGACAGAAATTTAATCTGCAGCTGTAATTTAATTACCGATTATGCTGAAGAAACGGCTTAATATTTTCCAAAAGAAATATTAATTTTGAAACCCGGTTTTCGTTCTTTCTGAGAACCGGGTTTTTTTAATAAGATTTAATTATATAATTACATTAAAAAAAATTTTGATACATAAAAAAAATTTTGACTTATAAAATTTTCCTCTATTTATTTTTTGTCTTCTTGAGCCTGGAATTTTATCTTTTTCCTCAAGACTCCGCTTCTTATAGAGCTTTGGACGTAGAATTTGTTATCGTCGATTCGATATTTATAGTCGGTACTGATGTAACTGAAGATGAAATTATATTAAGAGAGTTAACCTTTTCGATTGGAGATACTGTAAGTAATAAACAGCTGCTCTATAACCAGGATAGAATTTTCAGCCTTGGAATTTTTACTAAAGTGCAGCTGTTTCCGTCTGCAATTGAAAATTCACACGGCAAATTAATTATTTATGTTGAAGAAAGCTGGTATTTTTATCCGCTCCCTGTTGTGGCAATAAGAGACCGGGACTGGAAAAAATTTTCATACGGCTTCGACCTTGTACTTCAAAATTTCCGGGGAAGAAATGAAGTAATCAGAGCCCGCTCGGTTTTTGGATATGATCCTGCTTTTTTAATGTCCTATTATAATCCTTACCTGATTTGGGAAGATAATATTTTTTTCAGAGCGGATTTTCAGTACCGGAATGAAGCAAACCGGAGCAGTATTGCAGAATATTTACACGGCAGCGATTTCAGTCAGAAATTTATTTCCAGCTCTTTTACGATCGGTAAAAGACTAGGAATATATCATAGAATTTCTACAGGCTTTGGCTTTAATTACACCGAAACTCCTTTTTATATACCGGGTATTTCTGTTTCCGAGGGGAGAATAGACAGATTTTTTTCTTTAATGCTGGGATATTCCTATGATTCCAGGGATCTTGCCCAATTTCCTAAAAACGGGGTCTATGCGTCAGCAGGAATACAGTTAAAAGGATTCGGCGTACATAATATAAATTATCAGATTCTCAATCTGGATTTCCGAGAATATCGTCCAATAATAGGCGATTTGATCGCAAAGTGGAGATTCAGCACCAGACACACCGTCGGCGGTCAGGTTCCTTATAACGATTTTTCATTTATAGGATATAGTGAACGTATTAGGGGGCATTTTTACCAGGTAAGCGAGGGACATCATTCTTATATCGGCCTGCTTGAATTTTCCTATCCTGTAATTAAGGACATTAACATATCCTTGGATTTTATTCCTATTATTCCCAAAGAGCTTCTTTCATACCGGGTAGCATTATATTCGCAGCTCTTCGGGGATACCGGAGCCACTAAAATGAAAGAATCGAAATTGAGTCTGAATGATTTTAATTCGGGATTCGGTACCGGTTTAACACTGCTGATTCTTCCATACAGTATTTTAAGGATTGAGGTTGGATTTGATGGTGACTTCAATTCAGAATGGATATTTGACCTTGGTGTATCTTTCTGATATAGAATTGTATTATTCGGGTCCTCAGGAACCGGTGAATGAATTTATAATTCTTTCGGGGGAAGAGCGGGATCATCTTGTAAAAGTTATGCGGCATTCTCAAGGAGAAGAAATTTTTATAACAAATGGTTTGGGAAAAATATTCAAAGCAGTGATTGAAAAGATCTTTAAGGATTCTGTTGAAGCAAAAGTAATTGAAACATATAGTTATATCAATAAAAAAAAGAATTGTACTTTCTGTATCCCGAGATTGAAAAACCCGGAGAGATTTGAATTTGCTTTGGAAAAATGTGCCGAACTCGGGATTACCGATTTTCTGGTTTTTAATTCTTCGAGAACAATTTCAAAAGGTACCAGAATTGATAGATGGAATAAAATTTTAATCTCCGCTATGAAGCAATCATTGTTGAGTTTCCTTCCTGCCGTACATATAGCGGATTCAATTAATGAAATTAATATTGAACATGGAGAAAAACTTGTTTTTGATCAGTCCGGGAAAAAGAAATTTCTGAAGAATTTGCTTAAAGATGAAAAAAAATATTATTTCATTTTCGGCCCGGAAGGAGGATTCTCAAAAGAGGAGTTGAATCTGTTTAATGAAAATTATATCATTAACATCGGAGAGAATAGACTAAGAACCGAAACAGCAGTAATAAAATGTGCTTCATTATTATAATTATGCTAATATGTTCAAAAATATTAATTCTCAAAAAAGAAATGCTGCATTAGTTTTTTCCATTTTTTCATTTATTTTTTTTTCATGCAGTTCAGGCAGGTTTACTTCAGATAAAGATTATAAAGAGTCCCGATATGAAATTAACAAAATATTAAAAACCAGCGAAACAATTGCTTCTTATTATGCCGATGAATTTCATGGGAAGTTAACTGCAAGCGGGGAGATTTACAATATGTACGATTTAACTGCGGCTCATATTAATTATCCGCTAGGCACCGTCGTCCGAGTAACAAACCTGCGGAATGACAGATCAGTGATATTAAGGATCAATGATAGGAAACCGGAAGGAAACAATAGAGACATCGACATTTCCTATAAGGCAGCTTCGGAACTGGATATGATAGATGAAGGAATTGTAAAAGTCCGTATTGATGTGATTAAATGGGGAGATTCAGGAGGAAAACAAGATTAATGCTGTTAAAATTAAAGTTTCTTTAAAAAAAAATAACCCAGTGTTGGGGAAACACTGGGTTCGACCCATTACCATCAAAGGGCAGGGGAGAACCCTTTGAAAGGGTCAAATTTAATTTGAAAGGTTGACTAAAAATAATATGGTTAACCTAATAAGTCAATAAATTTCTGACTGAAAAACTCTGCAGAATACCAAAGTATGATCTATATCATACGTATCACTTTTTATAATTATATAAGGAGAATAATGTGGAGCTGCTTCAACCGGAATCATTAATCGCACTGCTGACTTTAACACTCCTGGAAATTGTTTTAGGAGTTGATAATATAATCTTTATTTCCATTTTATCAGGCAAACTTCCTCCTTCCCTGGAAAAGAAGGCAAGGTTAATAGGACTTACTCTGGCAATGCTTGCCCGGATTGCCCTTCTTTTTTCACTAACTTTAATAATGAAGCTGACTGCTCCAGTCTTTGTAATTTTTAATAATGAAATATCAGGCAGAGATATTATTTTAATTTCCGGCGGCCTTTTCCTTCTGGGCAAAAGTACTTTTGAGATACATGAAAGACTTGAGGGCGTTGGAGATCATCATTCAGTGAAAATTTCTCCCTCATTTAAAAGCGTGATAATTCAAATTTTATTATTGGATATTGTTTTCTCATTGGACTCGGTGATTACTGCTGTGGGAATGGCAAACCAGATAAGCGTTATGATAACGGCTATTGTTATTGCAGTTGGGTTCATGATGTTATTTTCAGGAAAAATCGGCAGTTTTATTCGCAAGCATCCTACTATAAAAATGCTTGCTTTAAGCTTTCTGCTTTTAATCGGTTTTTCGCTTGTGGCAGAAGGATTAGGCCAGCATATCTCTAAAGGTTATATTTATTTTGCTATGGCGTTTTCGGTGTTTGTAGAAATGCTGAATTTAAAGATCAGAACAAAATCTCAATCTCCTGTCATTCTTCATGAAGCTTATAAAAAGAGCGATAGTTGAAACTAAACTAGAATCGGTACC
>CAYSGP010000144.1:0-2546 GCA_964430095.1 uncultured Ignavibacteriaceae bacterium | reverse complement strand
TGGATCTACCCGGATGGAACGGTAAACCGATTGCCAGAATAATTTCATCCAATGAAGTACCAATGCTGAAAAATCTTAATGAATTTATAAACAGCCAAGTACTATATTTTCTGATCATCTCCTTTTCCATTTTAGTTATTTTAACGGTTTTTTTATTTTTTAATGTGAGCAAACCACTTAAAATTATTTCCAAGAGCCTTCAGGATGAAGATCCTGCACAATTAAGTTATTTAAAGAATGATAAAGCGGAATTCGGAAGATTAAGCTCCCTGATCAATCAATTTTTTATACAAAATAATAAATTGGTGGATGAGATTAAGCAGAGGGAATTGATTGAATCATCTCTTCAAAAGAGTGAAAACAAATACCGTAAAATTTTTGAAAATGTTCAGGATGTTGTTTTTCAGGCTGACAAGAACAGGATTTTAACATCTGTAAGTCCTTCTGTTGAAAGATATTCCGAATACAAGCCTGATGAGCTGATTGGACAATCTTTAACCGCTTTCTATACTAACGCTGAAGATGCAGAAAGGCTGGCAAGAGAAATCTATGCTAATGGGGAAGTAGTAAATTTTGAGACAGTATTAACTTCAAAAACCGGAAAACATATTAGTGTTTTAATAAACTCTCATCTTATTTATGATGAAAACGGGAACATAAGCGGATCTGAAGGAACAGTAAGAGATATTTCGCAGCTCAAGCTGAGTGAAGAAAAAATTAAAAAACTTTCAAGAGCAGTTGAGCAGAGCCCGGTTTCCATAGTTATTACAGATACTTCGGGGAAAATTGAATATGTAAATCCGAAGTTTGCTGAGGTCAGCGGATATTCTTTTGAAGAGCTGATTGGTCAAAATCCCAGAATTCTGAACTCCGGTGCGGATGCTGAAGAAAAATATAAAGATCTCTGGACTACTATTTCATCCGGAAAAGAATGGAATGGTGAAATGCTTAACAGGAAAAAGAACGGCGAGTTATACTGGGAATCGGAAGTTATTTGTCCGATAAAAAACTCCAGCAATATCGTCACCAATTTCTTAGCAATAAAGGAAGATATTACGGAGAGGAAGAAAATAGAAATTGAACTGAAAGCTGCAAAAGAAAAAGCGGAAGAGATGAATAAACTTAAATCATCTTTCCTTGCTAATATGAGTCATGAATTAAGAACACCTCTCATCGGAATTTTAGGATTTTCGGAAATATTAAGCTCGGAGGTTAAGAATGAAAATTGGAAGCAGATGCTGAGAACAATCAGCAGCGGCGGAGAAAGGCTCCTGGATACATTAAACCAGATCCTGGATTTGAGCAAATTTGAAACCGATAAAGTCGTGGTAAATTACGAGACCATTACAGTTAATGAATTAATTCTCGAATCGGTAAAACTTTTTACACCGGAAGCTGCTAAGAAAAATTTATTTTTAAAAACAGATTTCTCCGAACCTGAAATTTCGGCTATTATAGACCGCCAATTGTTAAGGAGTGTCTTAAACAATCTGATCGGAAATGCAGTCAAATTCACCGATTCGGGCGGCGTTTCAGTTTCATTAATAAAAGAAAATTCAAATCCCAAAAAATATATAAAGATAAAAGTAACTGATACGGGGATAGGAATTCCTAAACATTACCATAAAATAATTTTTGATGAATTCCGTCAGGTCAGCGAAGGATTTAACAGACTTTTCGAGGGAACAGGTCTCGGATTATCAATTACCAAAAGAATTATAGAAATATTTAACGGTGAGATTTTTGTAAAGAGCGAAGTAGGTAAAGGTTCCGAGTTTACGATTAAACTGCCGGTAAATCCTTTCCGGATCATTCCTCAAAAAGAAAGCCCTCATGGGAATCATGACCTTCCGGAGAACGGCAACGGATCAAACAATCATAAAAAACATATTCTTTTTGTAGATGATGATGATACTTCAAAAAGAATTGTAAAAGTTTTCCTCCGGAATTTATTCGCGGTAGAAACTGCATCGGACAGAAAATCAGGACTTAAAAAGATCCAGAGCGGTGAATACTCTTTAATCCTATTAGATATAAATTTGGGCTCAGGCGGAACCGGTTATGAAATATTAAATGAAATCAGGAAAATGCAGAACTATGATAGTATCCCGGTTATTGCAGTGACTGCTTATGCAATGGCTGCGGAAAAGGCAACCATATTGGCAGAAGGATTTGATGATTATATTTCAAAACCGTTTTCTAAGAAAGAGCTGAATGATTTGGTGAAGAAGTATCTTGTTTAATTCAATTGTTTTTAAATATTTATCGAGAAAGGAGAGAGCAGCTCCATATCCTTTAATTTCATTTTCTTTCTTAACAAAACCATGTCCTTCATCAGGGAAAATAATATATTCTACCGGCACCTTATTTTTCTTCATAGCTTCAACTATTTCATCGGACTCAACTTTCAGGACGCGCACATCATTAGCACCCTGCAGCACTAAAACAGGATTTTTTATTTGGTCGGCATGAAACAAAGGAGAGATTTCGGCAAGACGAACAGAATCTGAAGAAAAGGGAACAACCAAGTCTTCATATAATGCTTT
>CAYSGP010000143.1:0-6153 GCA_964430095.1 uncultured Ignavibacteriaceae bacterium | reverse complement strand
GAAACCGGAACTGAAATTTTCTGAGGTGAATTTTCACCGATATAAATTGAAGGAATATCTCTCTCGTTTCCAATGCTTCCCGGAAGCGAAATGTCCCGCCCGACACCGGCATGAAAAACAGCAAAAAGATCATACCTGCTGAAATCAAAGCTGCTGTAAATTGAATCTGCCATTTCCCATGCTTTCGAAGCAAATTCAGCTACGGGGGTAAAGTCATCCGAATTAATTCCGGGGGAATAATTCCTCATCACTTCCGGCACAGAAAAAGTATCAGGCAGAATATTGTATTCTATGGTAAGGATTCCTTTGGAGACTTTGGAAAAATAATTTTTTACAAAATCAAGATGAGCAGCAAAGTAAGATCTATCATGAGGAAGCGGATCTATTATTGAATTACCGTAGTTAACAGTGTAAATAGAACCGAATTTTCCGTTGCCGAATGTAGTTTCATCACGATCAATTTGAAAGCTGACCATAACTCCAAGTATTCTAAGAGTATCTGCTTCGGCAGCGATTGATGCTGAACCTGAAAAGGAAGGATTTGCCTTTCCTATAAAATTTTGGGCAGTTAAACTGCCCAAAATCACTAATGAAATCGAGAGAGAGAAGAAAAATTTCTGCATAAAAAATCAAATTCCCCTGGGTAATCCTCTTGTACTTTCAGGAACGGCACCCCAGCCGATAAGCACGGTAAATCTGAGGGTATCGGAAAGCGGATGGTTTTCCCCTCCCTTAAAGACTGAAGTTGTTATATAGCTGAAATCAAATCCGTAAATGTCATACCTGATTCCTGCACCGAATGTGACAAATTTTCTGTTTCCATAAGAAGGATCCTCATAAAAGAAACCTCCTCTTATAGCAAACAGAAAATCCCCGGGCGTGCCATACAAGTATTCAAGACCCATTGAAGTGACAATATCTCTTAATTCTTCACTTGGTGAATCATCGCCCCATGCCGTAAAAATCGCCTGATACCAATCGTCAGAAATATATGAAGTATCTATATCGGTACCATTATCCGTAATTACCATCTCTTTGCTTACAAGAAGTTTGCTGAAATCCAGGAGATAAGTAAGCGAATTAAACTCATCATCCATTAATTTATAGGCAAATCCCAATCTGAAATTTGTCGGAATCGGATCTGCCTGAGCCTGATCGATGTAATATATTTTGGGGCCCATATTGCTCAGGTTAATGCCCATGCTGAGGCGGTTCCCGATATCTTCATCGATGAGCGGAATTACAAGCTTTGAAGGTCTCCACATTCCTCCAACGTCGAAACTAATTGAAGTAGCGACGCCTTTACCGGTTTCACCTGCTACAGGTTCATCCGAAAGGCGGCTGTGGATTAATCTGAAATTAAAACCAAGTCCCCAGTCAGGATGCAGTTTTGTTGCATATCCTAAGGTCAATGCCGCATCGAAGGAGTTGAATCTTCCAAGTTCAACAACATTTCCCTGGGCGTCTAATTCGGAGGCAGTTCTTACGAATTCGCCGAAGTTCATATAGGTGATGCTGGCAGTAACACTCCCTTCAAGATCCTCAACATAGTGGCGGTAAGTAAGATAATCATAAAAAAGATCGAGGTGAAATTGAGGAAGCCAATTACTGTGGGTAATGCTTAACTCGGTACCGCTTTGAAATGCAATACCTGCCGGATTCCAAAAAATAGCGGCAGAGTTATCGGCTAAACCGCCGCCTGACTCACCTATACCGCCGGCACGCGAATCCGGAGCCAGGAGCAAAAATGGTACGGCAGCTTCACCCTGAGCATTAGTAACCCCTGTAAAAGAGATTGTAAACATAATGCCGACCGTCAAAAGTCTGATTATATTATTCATTTATTCCTCCGATTTTATAAAACTCATTTTCAACTTAAAACATTAAGAATTTTGTAAATCAATTCTTAAATTTATACAATATTACCGCAGAATAGCCAATTTGCCGAGTACGCTTTTGTTAAACTGGCCGTCTGCAGATTTCACAATTATTTTATATAGATAAACCCCATTAGCTAGTAAATTTCCATCATGGTCTCTTCCATCCCAGTCAAGCTTAACAAAGTTTTCATCTTCGCTTACATTTATTCTCTCTATTTCTTTAATCATTCGTCCAGCTACAGTATAAACCTTTACTTTAACATTAAATATCCCGCTCTGCTGATTTTTTTGAAATGTAAAAGTAGTAGCGGCAGAAAAAGGATTCGGATAATTGTATACATCTCTTATTACCAGATCATTTCCGTCTACTACCGTAAAATAGCTTTCCGAAGTGGAAAAATTATTGAACACATCCCAGGCTTTTACTTTAAGTTTATATGAACCTTCCGCCATTCCGTTAAACTGATATTCTATTTTTCCCGATTTTCCTCCGGCATCAAGATCTCCTGTAAAAAATTCTGTAAAATCTATTGGGGAAGATTCATTATCATTCAATACTCCTTCCAATTTATGACCAATTCCGGTGCCGGAAGTATTTATCCCAGTCTCATCACTCAGATTTACAATCAATCTTGAATCCGGATTTATTACAGTTGAGCTTCCGGCGCCAGCATTATCATAATATATTTCAATTTCCGGCCCTTTACCGTCGTTTATAACGCTGTTATCGCTTCCGCCTATTATCGGCCTATCGGTGTATCCTATTCCATCCGTTAGATTATTATAAAAATAAACAAGGACTTTTCCTTTTTTATTCTCATATGAAATATCTTTCGGCACAACAAATTCGGCTGTATATTTTCCATTAATAATAGATATTTTACCATTGAAGAGAATTCCTCCCGGAAGGGTTATGCTGTACACATTGGTATATGAAGTATCAATTCTTTCGATAATTCTGGTATTTCTTTCAGAATCAAAGATGGATAAAACAGCTTCCCCGTTATAATCTTCCCACATTGTATTGTCCGGTCTTTTTATTGTTCCTGCAAGATTTACTTTACTAAGAGCTTTTAACCTGATAGTATCTGCAGATGAATTCAATGATATTCCATTAATTGAATCTATTGTTGAGCTGTATTGAGGTATAAGAAGCCTTAATGTAGGATCACCGAACAAATGAAATTTCTGATCATTCTCTAAAGCGTTTCCTCTTTTAGTTAAAAAATAAGCTTTTCCTATGGTAATAGGTAAATTATCCGCCTCTCGCGGAGTTAGAAGAAGTCTTCTGTAAAAATACTCATTTAAAGTCTGGTTTTGATAAGCATAAACCTGTCTTGTCGCTGTAAATGCTCCCAGAGCTCCGCTTCCTTCTTTTAAAATCAGCATTTCAGTCCCGCTTTGAGTTCCGGTAAAATCATATTGTCCGAAATTGCATGTTGCGGCAGTTAAAAAGAAATATTTATCATTATGCAATTGGGAGATTGTTGAACTCTTCTCAAAAACCACTTCATGCGCCCAAACTTCATGATTCCCGTGACCTATATAGTTCAGTATTAATGTGCCGGCATTAATGGCATTTATAATTGCCTTATTTACTTCGGGCTTCGTCCTCCCTGCACCGGTAATTACAGTAGGATATGCAGCGAGATATATTTTGTTTATGTTAAATGATTTCGGAATTATCCTGGATAAATTTTCTGATTGCGAAGTATGAAGATCACGATCATCTCCTTCGCTGGTCAGCCCGTCATCTGCCACCAGGGTAATCAGATTCTGCCAGGTGCCCCTTTCCATATTTGATTCATAATTAATTATTTTATCAACTACGAATCCGGCCTCTTTAGGAGTCTGCACGTTTAACCTGCCGATTGCCAAATCGACTATCGGATCATTTCCATCTACTCTAACGAAATAGTCATCCATCGGATAAGATTTGATCAAATACAGAATTGGTGAATCTGTAATCAAAGGGACCTGGTATGTCGGTACAAAATTATTATTTGCACCCTCAGCATTTTTTGCATCGTAGGTTCCGTCTCCAAATAACAATATATATTCCGGTTTTACTGTCCAGTTGTCGTAAGCATATTGAATAAAATTTCTTATTGCGGTGGGGTCCATCATACCAGCCGAAAATTGATTGTATATACTGTCCACATAGGCTATGGATGCAGACAGCTTATTCTTTGATTGACTTTCCCGGTAAATTTTCAATCTTTCCGCTTCGTTTTGAAAATTCGTATTAGTTATAATGATCAGTTTTGATTCGGAGATTCCGGTGACATTTTGGTTTTTTATATTAACCGCATTTGCTGGTATTTTATAGTTATCATTTCCCAATGCCATATATTTCGAAGCATTCCCTGCTGTCATTGCTTCCTGGAATCTGAATTCTCCGCCGCTCAGCATTACCGGATTCGTCACTATCTTAATATTTGCAAAATCGGTAATATCATAGACTTTTATATTCGATGATGAAAATCCGTTCATTTGGTATTCAATTACTGCAGTTGTATCCTTTGAAAAGAATACCAGAGCATCTCCCGAGGCACTTAAGAATTTTTCATAATAGATTTCGAAAAAATCGATGTAGCCTTTGGAAGCAGAGTTCGTGTTTAATATCTGGAATTTTAACTGACTGGTATTTTCAGGCAGAAGACCGCTGTATTTTACAGTTTTAAGCAGCTGGTATCCCGCAATATAATTGGCAGGATCGGAACCTCGTATGCTTTCCGAAAAGAGCAGGCTTGAGTTTTCTTCTACTCTTAAAGCAAATGATGATTCGGAGGCATTTATGAACCGCAGCTTATAGGTTAAAGGAACTGTCTCTATTCTTCCGTCTAATTTATTAATATAAATCTTTAAAGGAATGGACTGAGAATATTCATCGCCGACATAGTATCTGCCGGTAGCTGCAACTTTTGCCTTATCTTCTTCCAGGGATACATAAGCTTGAGTTGTAGTTTGAATATACTGCGGCTGAACATTGAGATTTCCGTTTTTAACCTGTATCCTTTTACCGGGATTTCCTCCTGCAGTAATCCAGAAGTAATTTACTTTTGAATAGGGGGTAAAATATCTCTTTACCGCATTACTAACTGTATCATACTCCCAAAAATTTATTCCTCTGCCGTAGAATAATATATAATCCCCATCATCAAACCTTTGATCCTCCTCGCCTATTACAGTTATCGCATTCTCGATTAAATCGGAGGGATGATTCTCTTCAATCCTCTCCGGAAGCTGTTTTCCCCCGTTATTATAAATCTTTATTGTACGGGGATCTATTGAACCGGCATCAAATCCCCATGCGGCAAACGTTGCACGGTCTATTTTATAGATTCCTTCTTCCAGTGCTTCAAATCTTATCCAGGTGCCGGCTGATAATACACTAGCTGCCGTCTTTTTAATTTTTTTTCCATCAATTTGCCAAAACTTTGCAACTTCATAATTCGGCAGAGATCCGCTGAGAAATTCATCTTCAGGCTCCCGGCTTATTTTCTGGTTAGAAGAATAATTAATTCTAAATATTATTTTATTATAAATTAGTATCCTATTCTCCAGCGGGTAGAATTTTACAGGTTTTATTATAAAGTTGTTTGTCGGAATCCCCCTCATTATTTCGAAATCCCCGAAGCTTACTAATTCCTCATCATTCCGGTAGGCGTTATAATTTTCTCCTACTAAATACTCGGGCACCAGCATTTCCTTTTCCATCTTGGGTTTCCCATTCGGCAGCAGTTTTCCTGTAATTTCTTTGTATGCAGAACTTAGAACTTCTAGAGTATTTCCGTACTCCGAAGGTACACCGATACTTAGAGATCTGACCGGTACTGCCGCTTCCCCCCATTTCACTTCATCAGGGATGTAACCGTTTTTCAGATTTATCCCGAGAAATTCCCGGTTATCAATTTTTTCTTTTAAAGTATCGTATAAGGCGGTGTATTCTATTACTATAGAGTTGAAGCCTGACGAGATTATTTTTATATCTTCCTGAGGGAATATCCGAATGTTTATCCAGAGGATAATGAATATTATAGAGATATTGCTTTTCATCAAATACTAATAATAAATTATGGAGAAACCCCGTACAGCGGGTTTTTTATCTTATATTTTTTGCTGTAGCAACTATCCCTATAAACTTCTCCAAAAGCTTTGGTTTAATTTAACTAACGCTTATCTATCTTGTCAAGTCAATTTCAAATTAGAATGAGATTAGTTTGCTTATAGTCCCAGTTCCTCTTTTTTTTCTTTCATGGCATTAATGCAG
>CAYSGP010000142.1:0-5920 GCA_964430095.1 uncultured Ignavibacteriaceae bacterium | reverse complement strand
ACTTTATCCTTATCTATATCATAAACAGATACCGAAAAACCTTTGCTTTCCATATTCAATGAGAGATTTTCCCCCATCAAGCCGACGCCGATTAAACCAATGTTAGACTGCATGAATACTCCAAATTAATTTCGGATTTCGGATTGCGAATTCCCGCCTACGTTAAAGTTTCGGCGTGCAAGTCGAAATTCAAATTTAAAACAATTTATATTTAAGAGCCCACTTAGTAATCCTGCTAATCCTGATTAAATCTTCCTTCATATGCCCACAAACCAAGAGCGGGATTTGAAATATAAAATATCTCTTCCCCATCAGGCATGATGTTAAATCCGTCAATCATTTTTTTAGGATTATATTTTTCAGACATAATTTTCAGATCGGCATAGGCATAATTTACGCTGACTATCTCTTCCCTGCTGAGAAATCCTGGACAATAAATTATCCGGAATCTTTTTTCGGAAGAACCGTGAATAAGATGGGCGGCAGCCGAAAGATTATTTTTCAATTCGTCATCATTTTTTACAAAGCTGAGAACTTCAGGTGTTGTAACATAGCCGTATTTCCGGATCTGCTTATCGATTCCTTTGTCTTCGCCGAATGCTTTTACACCGGGAGCTAGAACTATCAGTTCACCATCATCCGCAATTGCCATACGGGTACGGTAAATGCTTTTATTCCCAAGCCAGGTTGTTTTAAACTCCTCAGGATCAAGGTACACAACAACTTTTTTCAGGGGTTTATCAAGCATCTGAAAATTCACCTTAAGCGACAAATCTGCACCTAAATTAAAACATTCAATGTCATCTCCGACATATAAGCCTCTTATATGAAGATTACCCTGTATATCTTTATCAACCACAGTATGAATGTAAACAACAGGCAAGTCTTTTATAAAATTATCCGATGCATAATTTAAAACCATTCTTACCGGAGTATCTGCCCGCCCCATTATTCTTTCCATTCCGTATGCGGCTCCAAGGAAATGGCTCCTGTTTATTGCTTCTTTTCCTCCGGTTCCGATAAAAATATTTTTATTATAACTAGCCATCCCGATAACTTCATGAGGAACAATCTGGCCGATTGAGAGGATTAAATCATAGTTACCTTCAATAAGAATTTTATTGACCTGTGCTATCCATGGATAATCTACTTTTCCTTCCGAAACTTTTTTAACAAATTCAGCCGGAACCTCGCCGAGAGTTGTCAGTCCATGCCGCCAATCATGAACTCTAAAAAGATGCTCCGGTGTGCAGCCGTACATTTTTTTTATTTCATGGTCGGTCATGGCTTTATGAGTACCCAGCGCCGGAAGGATATCTGTTAACTTTTCCCTGTAATACTCCCAGACAAGTTCCGTAATAATTCCGGCCTGCGAATGAAAACGTGTAAAGTCGGGAGGAATCGCAAGTACTTTTCTTTTTGGTCCGAGCTTATCTAAAGCAGAATAAAGAGAATCTTTTAATTGTTCTTTAGTGAAAGAAAACTTTTCATCACCTTTTCCAAAATACAGCATCAGCTACCTATTTTTTGATCTTTCTTTCAATTTTTGAATTTTAAATCTTTTAATCCGCCTACATTTCATTTCGACGGACAGGTCTTTAAATCTTTTCACGATAACGGGATCCCGCTCTGCGGGGCAATCTTTAAATTCTTTAATATCATCTTTGTATTCTCGCTGATCCGCCTTTAGCAAAAGCACGGACATCATCTACGGTTGCCATTGTAGTATCTCCAGGGTAGGTTGTAAGGAGTGCGCCATGGGCCCATCCGAGCTTTACAGCTTCCCCAGGTTCTTCGTTAGTTAACAATCCGTAAATAAATCCGGAAGCAAATCCATCTCCGCCGCCGACGCGATCATAGATATCCAGCTCGCATGTGGGTGCCGTATAAGTTTTTCCATTAATCCATGCTACGGCACTCCAGCTGTGTTTATTTGATGAATGTACTTCTCTTAAAGTGGTAGCAACTACTTTAACCTTAGGATATTTTTTTATTACTTTATCAATCATGCCGAAAAAGGTGCTCGGATCAAGCTTGGATTTTGCTGCCACTTCAGGACCCGGAATTCCCAACCCTTTTTGAAGATCTTCCTCATTACCGATTATGACGTCTACATGCTGAACAATACCGTCGATAATTTCTGCTGCTTTCTGTTCGCCGCCCCAAATGTTCCACAGCTTTGCACGGTAATTCAGATCGAAGCTTGTAACTGCACCGCTGTCTTTAGCTGCTTTCATTCCTTCGCTAATAAGCTTGCCTGTAGTTTCAGATAAGGAGGCGAAAATGCCGCCGCTATGAAACCATCTGACTCCGGCACCAAATATTTCATTCCAATTAATATTGCCTGGTTTTAGGTAGGAAGCAGCTTCGTTAGATCTATTATAGAAAACAACAGGAGGCCGTGCACCGAATCCGCGATCGCTGTAAACGGTAGCCATATTAGGTCCGTTTACGCCATTATGTTTAAATTGTATAAAGAAAGGTTTTACTCCCATTGCCTTCACACGTTCAGCAATGAGGTCGCCGATAGGATAATTTACTATTGCGGAAACAACGCCTGTATTCATACGGAAACAATCAGCAAGATTTGCAGCAACATTAAATTCACCGCCGCTCACGTGAATTTTACATTCCATTGCTTTTCTAAATGGCACATTACCGGGATCGAGTCTATGGACCAACGCCCCGATGGATATAAAATCGAATGAGCCTGAATCTTTTATCTTGAAACCATAATCCATTTTATCTCCGTTTTAGTTTAGATATTTGATAATTCTTTTAAAAAATTGAAAAAGCCGAACAAGTTCAGCCCAATTTAAAAGGTTTTAAGTGTTTATTAAAATGCTTAATAATCAAATCATAATGGACTTCTTCATTTCTTTTCAGGCAGTCAATTATCTTATCCTTAAAAATAAATTCTCCGTTCTTATCTTTGTCGCTCAAAACTTTACCGTATGTAACATGCAGGATCTGCCTGACATCATTTGAATCGAACAAGTGGAATAATTCTTCATCCGAATATTCGGATGATTTCTTAACATTTTCAATATTTGCCGATACATGATAGGACAGCTTCTCCTTATCATAGAACATTTTACTGTAATCCAGAATTTTTCTGAAAAGAGCCGGTTCCTTTAAAGCAACTGCTTTCAGAGCTTCAAGATAGCTTGTGCCGGCTGTTTTAATGTGAATAGCTCCTTTTTTTAATTTTCCAATTACCTTATAAACAGAAAACTTGTCGCTGCCGGAATGAAGGCTGATTTTATAATCTCCAAAGTATTTTACAATCGCAGCATGTTTTTTATATTCATTTTCAAATAATTTAAGATCACCTTTATAATCTATTCCTTTTTCAAAATCACCTACAAAGCGGGGAGCCAAACTTATATATTTTACTCCTAATCTATGTAATTCTTTTGAAATAAAATAATGTTCGAATATTGCTGTAACTGCCTGCGTTTCGTCAACCGATACTTCAATCTCCGACTGATAATCCGGATATTTATTTTTTAGATGATCATGAAGTTTTTTGACGTGAGCCAGCGAGCGGCCGTATTTTGTATATGCTCTAAGAAGATCTATTTCTGCCGGCCGTATTGTAAGTTTTTTATTTATGCTCACTGAATTGTTCAAATATCTTTGCCTGGCGTCTGCTAATGAATCGTTCAATTCATTCCAGGGATAACCGGCAAGTACTTTGTTTATTACTTCCATACTCAGATTATCGGCTTCATTATTTACAAATTCACCCGGATCAAAAGTGAACATGATAAAACCGGCTTTCACAAGCATATCAATATCATCCGTTGTTTTAAGATGATCCGCATCGGCGCTAAAACCTTTGGTATACCCTTCCTGGAATATAGCCCAAACTGCTGCGTCCATTACAGCATCTGCACTTCTTCCTGTTCTAGTCAGTTCCCTTATAGATTGCTGCGCTAATACGGGAACAAAGTTCAATTTCCCTAGGGCTCTTAAATGTCCGGCGTTAGCCAAACCAATTCTGTCACCGAATCCGAAAGAATTTTTCAAACCGATTGAAGAAGGCCGGGTAAATTCAAATATCTTCTGAAGCGCATTTCTGTTATAGGCGTTCAGAGGGCATTTTTTCAAGCTCAATCCGTTGCTTTTATTCCCGGCAAAATTTCCTTCAAATTCTTCGGCTTTATTTATTCCGCTGCAAAGTATATAAAGATTTTTTTCGGCATCTATTTTTGCAATAAAATAAAAATCATCTTTATACTTTTGAACGGAACTAAAATAGATTTGAAGATTCCCCAAATGGGATATCCTGCAGCTTATTATCGATTTACTGCCGCTTTTTTTTACGGAAAGATTCTCTTTTAATTTATCTAAGCTCATATGTTTACATCTTTATTAAGAAGTATTTATAAATTATTGAAGCCCAGGCACTTAACCCAAGCTTAATTAATTAGCAATTAATAGGAAAATCGGGTAAGAATTGACCAAAAAATTACATGCAAAAAATTTTCTTAGTCAAGCTTTGCCGGCTCCAGTTTCGGCACAAGAAGGTGCATTATCAATAGAGCAATTAAATAAACCACAGCCGCTATCGCAAACATAATTTCATAACTTCCGGTGTTTTCCCTCAGCCAGCCGGCTCCAAGATTCATAAAAACACCTCCCATCGCACCGGCAAAACCTCCGATGCCTACAACAGATCCAACCGCTTTACGCGGAAACATATCCGAAGTTGTTGCAAAAATGTTTGCAGAGAATCCCTGATGTGCCGCAGTGGCAATCCCGATTAAGAAAACAGCAACCCATGCTCCGCTGACATGAGGAGCCATCGAAACAGGAAGAATGCATAATGCACAAATAAGCATTGCAGTTTTACGGGCAGCGTTTACAGTCCAGTTTCTTTTCAGCAAGAATGAACTCAACCATCCTCCGCCAACTGAACCGACATCAGCCATAAGATATACAGTAATCATCGGCAGCCCGATACTTGCAAGATTAACACCGAAACGGTCATTCATAAAAAGAGGGAACCAGAAAAGATAAAACCACCAGATAGCATCAGTCAAAAATTTGCCGATTGCAAATGCCCACGTCTGCTTTAATGGAATAAGTTTCAGCCAGGGAATCTTTATAGGAGGATCAGGAGGATCACTTTCAATATAAGCCAATTCGGTTTTCGATAACCTTGGATGTTCCGCAGGTTTGCGGTATACCGGCCACCAAAAAAGAACCCAGACCAATCCCACTAAGCCTGTAACCATAAATGCAGACTGCCATCCCCAGTTTAAAGCAAGCCAGGGAACAACTAATGGGGCTAAGACGGCACCGACATTTGACCCGGCATTAAATATTCCGATCGCAAGAGCTCTTTCCTTTTTAGGAAACCATTCAGCAACAGTTTTAATAGCAGCGGGAAAGTTGCCCGATTCTCCGAGTCCCAAACCGAAACGTGCCAAACCGAATCCAAAAGCCGAACGCGCCAATGCATGTGCGGCAGCTGCAATCGACCATAATGTTAAATAAATTGAATAGCCTAAACGTGAACCAACTTTATCAATAAACCAGCCGGCAAAGATAAAACCAATTGCATAAGCCTGTGTGAATGCCGCGCTGATATACCCGTACTCCTGATCTGTCCATCCAATTTCATCTCTTAGTGTAGGTGCAAGAACTCCCATTATAGAGCGGTCTACATAGTTTATGGTAGTAGCAAAAAATAATAATGTGCATATGACCCACCGGTATTTGCCTATAGTTTCTTTCGTTATCTCTTTAGTTGATGCAGAATTAAGAGTCATTGTCAGCTCCAGAATAATTTTAAGATTATTGAATGAAATTTAGAACGGCTTCCCTTTCATCAACGGAAGCAATAGTACCTATTAATTTCACAAAGTTTATTATTTTTAATCAGGTTATGTCATTCTTCGCGAAAGATGAA
>CAYSGP010000141.1:0-2828 GCA_964430095.1 uncultured Ignavibacteriaceae bacterium | reverse complement strand
GCTTCGCCGCGAGGCGAGCAGGCAGGTTTAGAAAAGGGGTGGAAGGTGGTGGGGTTTCCTTCCCGGATCCTTTTCTAATTTTCTAACCGCTGCTTCAATGGATCCCATCATCCATCAAGCATCATCCATCAAACATCATCCATCTTCAGTCATTTATGCCGCTCCTACGGAGCTATTTAAATCTAAAATTGAATACTGTCTCCTGTCTTCTTCTCCATTTTCCATCTTCCATTTTCCATCTTCCATTTACCATTTACCATCTTCCATTTTCCTATATTCTAACTTCTAACTTCTGTCTCCTGACCTCTCCCCTCTCCCGCTTCCCGAATATCACCGCTGTCTTAATCCCCAGCAGAGTGAATATAACTCCCCATATTGCGGCCAAAAGAATTTTGTAGCTTTTTATTTCCATAGCTCCCGCAAAGATTATTACAGCAACCAGCAGAACTAAAAAAGCAAAATAAAGAACTGCTATCTGTTTCTGTTTGCTTACCGGGAGAAATTTAAAGAGATAGCCGTTTATAGGAAAATGGAAGAGCACATACAGTGAATAACCGCCGATCATGAATAGAAAAATACTTTTTAAAAGAACCGGATCAACCGAGGAAGGCAGGAGATTGGGGAAAAATATTACTGCGGATACCAATGCAGAAATGTAAATCAATATTAAAAGAAACATTATGAGCAAAGAACGCTTCAGCAGCTTTTCCGGGTTTATATCATCGGAAGAATAAATAATTCTTTCAATCAGGTTCCCGATGTAAAAAAGAGGAGCAGTCAGCCCCCACGCAAAGGTGTAAGCATTTGCAGTGAGCAGCGGGAAATAATTGTTTACAATATATTTGTCGGCAACCAGCGCAAAAGGGACAGCCGAGTTAATAATAAATGCTGCTCCGCCGACCCTGTATAATTCGGTTATATTCCTCCCGGCATTTTCTTCTTTCTTAAAAAACGGGTAGCAGCTCAGCAGCCATAAAAAACCGGCTGATGCAAGAGCTAAGTAGATATTCATCTTGAATACGATCACGGCAGGAATAATTAATAAATGGAACAGTGCAAATGCAAAAGTAAGCTTTGTATAATCGATATATTTTCCGGAGAATAAAAGCCGGAATATATGAATGCCGGCAAGACATGAAAAGAAGCTGTAGAAAAATACTGCGATGAATTGATATGCGGCGGTGAAAGGACGGGAAATCAGAGTAAGGATGATTATTGCGGAAAGGACATTTACAAAGACCGAAGCGGATAAATAAAAAGGGGAAACCTTAACCCTGTTTACGGCGTAATTGAATCCGAATGTGCCGAATAAAATCAGGATTGAAGAAGTATAGTATGCTTTATTAAAAATGTTGTAAGAAGATTCATCGAAAAAGTAAGCTATTAATACCAGGACCAGCTTGCCGAGAAAAATTGTAGTGCCGATCAGGGTAAAACGCTGAACTGAAAAGATATCTCTTTTATCCAAAAACGATCTTCGGAGGCTGCTTAATTTCAAATTATAACTGGTTTTCCCGGTGGGAATAGGCTATCCTGCTCCATGCTGCTTCAAGCCTGTAATCTTTTATGAATGAATTTAAAATGTTAAAGTCTACTAAATCTTTTGAATACTTTAGGATAGACCTAATATCATTAATGTGCTTTTCCGAACCGCCTTCAATAAAATAAGCCATTTTCATTATGATCACATACTCCGGCGGAGCAAGATAAATTTTCTCTCCGTAAAATTGATATTCTCTTACATTATTCATTCCCCATTTCTCCAGCTTATTCTCGCTGGAGATGTAAACATCTGCTTTAAACCCGGATTCAAAATGGACAATGTTAAAATGCCCGCGTAATTCTTTTTTATTTTCAATTCCGATTATTTCCGCGGGAGGCAGGTAGAATTCATTTGAGGTGAATATCCTGCTTAAATCCTTAATTTTATTTTCGTCTAACTTTATCACCAGATCAATATCATGAGTCATCCTCGGCTCCCCGTATGTAATTGAAGCGAGAGAGCCCGTCACCATGTATTTTATTTCTGCACGGTTAAATCTTTCGATAAAAATTTTGTAAAGATTAACTTCTTGCATAAAAAAAGATTTCTTTAAGGATTTTTTCGATCTCTTCATTAGAAAGATCGGGATGATCCTTTTTCAGTACTACTCTCCTAAGCTCTTTTGCCGAGTAATACAGCCGGAGTGAAAGCTCCAGCTTTTTCTCAGGACTCATTTTGGAAATAATCTTTTCCTGTTCGGTAAGCATATAATTTTTCTGCTATCTTTTTTCATTAAGAAAATTTACCGCGGCACTTTCAATAAATTTAAATATTTCCTGAGGTGAGGTTTCATTACCAGTTATATAGATTATAGGAATTTTTTCAACGTCATTGAGGAAAGAAGGTCTCATAATAAATTTTCATCCGGCCCATATTTCATTATGTTGGACTAGAATATTCCAGAAATTATTGCTTCTTGAATCCAGCAATTGTGCTCCCATTCCGATAGAAAAAATTTATATCTCATCTCTTTTCATGTTCCTTAAGATGAATTTCACAGCATCAATATCTCCATACAATAAAATTCTGCCGAGAATAAAGTTCCTGTGCAGCGAGAGATCAAGCTCATCGAAATGAACGTCCAAAAGTATTTTTTAAATTGATCAGGAAGCTTATTCATATAGATATGCAGCTAAGGCGAGTTTTAATTTTTTCAGTAAAAATAATCTGCTGCCGTTGAGAGTTTCATAATAAATTTTCATCCGGCCAATATTTCATTATGTTGGACTAGAATATTCCAGAAATTATTGCTTCTTGAATCCAGCAATTGTGCTCCCATTCCGAT
>CAYSGP010000140.1:0-6331 GCA_964430095.1 uncultured Ignavibacteriaceae bacterium | reverse complement strand
TTCGGCAAAGCTGAATTGGCTTCTATTCCCATATTTTGACTTCAAAAACTCCTTCCGAATTTGCCGCAGCTCTAAACATTCCGATAGTATTAAATTCAGCAGCAAAGTTTCCATCTTTATCAATTGCAATTAATCCGCCGTCTCCCGGTTTTAATCTTTTATGAATCATTTCTTCGGCAGCTTCTTTGAGAGTATAATTTTTGTATTCCATTAAAGCGGAAATGTTAAATGCGATGGTGTTTGTAATAAATAATTCCCCTGTACCCGTACCGGAAACTGCACAAGTTTTATTATTTGCGTAAGTTCCCGCATTAATTAATGGCGAATCACCGATTCTTCCCGGCATTTTGCTGCTTAATCCGCCTGTAGATGTTGCTGCAGCAAGGTTTCCGTATACATCCAGAGCAACGCATCCCACTGTTCCGGATTTATTTTTAATCTTCCTAAATTGTTCAAGTCTTTCGGGTGTATCAAAATAACTATTCGGCACAACTTCAACATTCATTTCTTTTGCAAATTCCTCTGCCCCTTCACCGCCAAGCAAAACATGATTTGTACTATCCATTACCAATCTTGCAAGTGAAATAGGATTTTTCACACTTTTAATCAAAGTAACGGCACCGCTTGATAAATCTCTTCCATCCATAATTGATGCATCAAGCTCGTGGGCTCCTGCTGAAGTATAAACAGCTCCTTTTCCAGCATTGAATTTAGGATCATCTTCCAAATACCTTACTACCTGTTCAACAGCGTCCAGACTTGTTCCGCCTTTTTCAAGAATTTCTATTCCGATCTTTAAAGCTTGTGTAAGAGAATTAATATATTCCTGCTTCTCTTCCTCCGGAAGATCCTTGGTTATACTACCGGCACCGCCATGTAAAATTATTGTGTATTTGGAGCCGGGTTCAGGCTTTGTATTTAGATGCTCATCCTGACTTAAGCCTTGGAATGAAACAACAGTAATTAAAATGAAAATCAGCAACGAAAATTTCATATTTAATTCCTTTTTGAAATTAAGAATTTCTTTTATTAATAATATCTTTAAGTCTTTCAATAAATGAAAACTGGGCGGAATTAATTTTCACTTTTGCATCCTCCTCCGAAAAAAATTCTCCTTTATCTACTTCAGGGAACTCCCGGAATTTCCCAGACTTCGGAGGCCATTCCATTTTAAATGTATTGCATACAATTTCAAGCTTTTCGTCATTTTCCCATTCAAATGCCCAGGCATGAACAGTCTTTCCGCCTTTCTGTACGACCGATCCGAGCGGTAAAAATTCTCCTTCAGGCTTAATTCCGGTTTCTTCTTCAAATTCCCTTTTCGCCGACTCTAAGAGTTCTTCATCATTTTCCGTTAAGCCTTTAGGGATTCCCCAGTACCCGGTATCCTTATTTGTAAAATATGGGCCCCCCGGATGTACTAAAAAAATTTTTAGTCTCCCATTTTTTATTGTATACATTAATAATCCCGCGCTTATATTGTTCGGCATAATATCTTTTTCTAATCACTTCCTAATAATAAAAAAAATCTTTTATTTCAGGAAAGAGAATTAATATTTTTAGACTTAAGAAAATATTTTACTCAATGACAATATTATTTCCAATCATAATATTTTTTCTAAACACCTCACCTGCTTTGCAGCAAGACAGCTTAAATGGAACCGGTTTATCTGAAAGCACAATTCCGAGTATTCAAAATAAAATTTATATAGTAAAACAGAGATGGCACACAGGGATTGTACTTCAGCGGTCCCTTGTTGATTCAACTATATGGAAAGAAATTAATCACTTTAAAAATTTCCGCTACATTGATGTCGGCTGGGGCGATGAGGCCTTTTATCAATATCCCGGCTTTGATTTGGAACTGGCTGTTAAAGCCTTATTTTACCCGACTCCAAGTACGTTGCGGGTTGAAGGATTTAACCTTTCCATCGAACAATATGCAGATATTTCCGACATTGTTGTTGAATTACCGATATCTTCGGAAAAACTTAAAGATATTTATATGTATATAAGCAGTACTTATGCACGTAATTCAAACGCAGATGTCATAATTCAAATTGAACGATACAGCGGCAATATCAAATTCTATAAGGCAAAAGGCGAGTATCATATTTTCAATACATGCAATACATGGGTTGCTGAAGCCTTAAATAAGGCCGGATTTGATATTCCTGACGACGTAATTTTAGCGGAGCAGTTATTCAATGAAGTACAAAATTTCGGAAAAGTATTAAAAGCGGAAGAATGAGTACTGTCTGCAAAGATTTATGTTTAAGTTCTACTCATGCTCTTAAACAAACTACTGACCTTTTTTCAGGGTTGATTTTTTATTATTTTCCTCGATGGAATTACTTTTACTGCTCCTTTTTAGGTATTAATAAATAAAAAATTAAGCTATAAAAATTGGAACTGACTAAAGAGAAAAACCTCTCTCGACTTAATCGAGACAAGGCGGACAATCCGCTATCATTCAGCCCTGTACTTACGGGATTTTTTACTACAGTAACCGAATTGTCTCTGTTTTCATTGAGATTTTTTAAAGAGGTTTTTGTCCCGCCGTATGAATTTGCGGAAGTTAAAAAACATATGGATGAACTTGGGATAAAGACTATGCCAATTGTAACCGTAACAGGTTTTATAATAGGATTGGTTTTAGCAATGCAAAGCCAGCCGGTTATGGCCAGATTCGGAGCGGAATCTTACCTGCCGAGCATTGTAGCTTTATCTGTAATCCGGGAACTTGGCCCGGTATTAACTGCTTTGATTTTTGCCGGTAGAGTCAGCTCCGGAATCGGCGCCGAACTTGGCTCGATGAGAGTGACCGAGCAAATCGATGCAATGGAAGTAAGCGCCATAAATCCTTATAAATTCCTTGTTGTTACCCGGATACTGGCATGTACCTTAATTCTGCCTATTTTAACATGCTATGTAGATTTTTTAGCGTTAATCGGAGGCTGGATAGCGGTTTTTCTTTCAACCGGGACAAGCTTCATTCTTTACAATAATGCTGTGTTCCACTCTCTGCAATTCTCAGACCTTATACCGGGGATGCTCAAAACTTTTGTTTTCGGATTTATAGTGGGAGCAGTCGGTGCTTATAAAGGCTATACGGCATCCAATGGAACCGTGGGCGTTGGAAAAGCTTCCACAAGTTCGGTTGTGACAGCTTCTCTTTTAATACTTCTAGTTGATATGGTTTTGGTTAAAGTTACGGTTTGGCTATGGACATCCTAGAAATAAAGAATCTGTCGAAATCATTCGACGATCTTGTCGTGCTCGATGAGGTTTCAATTAATGTTAAGGATGGAGAGAACCTTGTAGTATTCGGGAAAAGCGGCAGCGGTAAAAGTGTTCTCTTAAAATGTATTGTGGGATTAATGCAGCCCGATTCCGGTACAGTACTTTTTGAGGGAAAAAGTATTCTGGATATGAATATAGATGAGCTTAATGAGGCAAGGAAACATATGGGGTTTTTATTTCAGGGAGCTGCATTGTACGATTCAATGACGGTTAGAGAAAATCTTGACTTTCCTCTCATCAGGAATTTCAATTTTTCTGAAAAAGAAAGAGAAGAAAAAATTAAATCAGTTCTGGAAAAAGTAGGTTTGTCCGAAGCAATCGATAAAATGCCTGCGGAACTGTCAGGTGGAATGAAGAAAAGAATAGGTTTGGCAAGGACTATAATTACAGAGCCTGACCTTATTTTGTATGATGAACCGACTACAGGTCTGGATCCGATCACTACAAAAGAAATAAGCCAGCTGGTGGTGGAACTTCAGAAAGATTTAAAAGTTTCATCAATAATTGTTACTCACGATCTAATGTGTGCACAGATAGTGGCGGATCATGCGGTAGTGCTGAAAGACGGAAAAATACGTTACCAGGGAGATTTAAAAAATCTCACCGAATCGGATGATCCCTTTCTTAAAAACTTTTTCGGAACTGAAGTATTTGAATCCGGTTAAGCCGAATTATAACGGCTGATAAACAGGAGTATTTTAATGGCTAAAAAAATTTCCACAGTTAAATTAGGAATCTTTATTTTTGTCGGAATCGGACTGCTTGTCCTCGGGATTTTTCTTATCGGAGATAAGCAGGCCCTATTCAGTTCCACTTTTGCCGTTAAAGCATATTTCAACGATATCCAAGGATTAAAAAGCGGAGCTTCAGTAAGGTTTGGGGGGATTGATGTAGGTTCGGTAAAAGATGTTGAAATTCTTAATGATACTACCGGACGGGTAGAAGTGACTATGGAAATATTAACCGATATTAAACGGTTTATCCGCACCGATACAAAAGCTACAATCGAAACAGAAGGACTTGTTGGAAATAAGGTTGTGATATTAAAAATGGGGACCACATCTGCAGATCATTTGAAAGACGGAGGAGTGATACAGTCGAAGGAGCCTGTAGGATTCAGTGCCATTATTGAAGAAACCCAAGGGATAATGGGATATACCAAGCAGATGACAAAAGAGCTTGCTGAAATTACCGGCCGTGTAAACAGGGGTGAAGGAACAATCGGCAAAATCTTTGTCGATGAAGAATTATATAATAAAGCTAACCGGCTTACTGAAAGAGCTGATCAAAGCCTGCAAGCAATAACTAAAGAATTGGATAATGTAACTGAGCTCTTTAATCGGCTGGGTAAGGGAATTGAAACGGTTGTGAATAATGTTGATAAGGTAGTTGTCCAGGTAGACACTGTAATTTCCGATGTAAGAGAAGGAAAAGGTGTATTCGGTTCCCTGCTGGTTGAGGGAAGCGCGTACGATACTTTAATTTCAAACGCAGTAAGAAATTTTACCCTGACTGCAAACGATACAAGATTAGCAGCTTCCAGGCTTGCAGAAAATATGGAAGCATTGAAACATAACTGGCTTTTTAAAAGCTACTTTGAAGACAGGGGATACTGGGATAAAGCTCATTATGAAGACGAAATTGATTCCAAGCTGGAAGAACTAAATGGCAAAATTAAAGAGCTGGATGAGAGGATTGAAGCCCTTAAGCTTCTGCAGGATAAAACCGTTGGAAGCAAAACAAATTAGAGCTGTTCCAGCAGATTTTACTCTCCCATATAATTCCGTTTCCAACAACAATTAAGTAGAGACGCATGGCAATGCGTCTCTACTACCAAAATTTTCAACTCTTTAGATGCTCATTTTTTATTAAATTTACCTTCTGAGAAAAAATATAATTTGAAATGATAAACAGAAACCACAGAGATAAAAAAATAGTTGTTAAAGGTGCAAGAGAGCATAATCTAAAGAACCTTAGCTTTGAAATCCCCCGGAACAAATTAATGGTTTTTACCGGGGTAAGCGGCAGCGGTAAATCGTCCCTTGTGTTTGATACCATATATGCAGAAGGGCAGCGAAGATATGTTGAAAGCCTCTCTGCATATGCACGGCAGTTTCTTGAGAGAATGAATAAACCTGATGTGGATTTTATCCAGGGAATAAGTCCTGCAGTAGCCATAGAGCAGAAAGCAGGTGCACGAAATCCCCGTTCAACAGTTGGAACAACTACGGAGATCTACGATTACCTTCGTCTCCTCTTTGCAAGGATCGGGAAGACAATCTGCTTCCAGTGCGGTAAAGATGTTAAGAAAGCAGCTACAGGTACTGTTTCTGATTGGCTGGAGGAACAGCTGGAAGAAACAAAATTTTATCTGACCTTCCCGCTTCATGTGCATGAGGGGACTACCGTAAAGCAGGAAATTGCACTTTTAAAGAAACGCGGGTTCTTCCGTATCTATTCCGGCAAGGCTCTTATAGATCTGAATGAAACCGATATCCTTCCAAAGAAAAAGGAACAGATGCGGGTAGTTGTAGATAGATTCAAAGTACAAAAAGATCATGTTAGGGAGAGACTGGGGGATGCTATTGAGGTTACTTTTAAAGAAGGTGAAAATAGATTAGTCCTTATAAATGCCGAAACAGGAGAGGAAAAAGAATTTAATAAATTTTATGAATGCTG
This sequence comes from uncultured Ignavibacteriaceae bacterium, assembly GCA_964430095.1. Lineage (GTDB taxonomy): Bacteria > Bacteroidota > Ignavibacteria > Ignavibacteriales > Ignavibacteriaceae > DATKLQ01. The sequence continues at coordinate 349 of CAYSGP010000140.1, read as the reverse complement.
CGGAATAAGATACGAAGAGCCTGAACCCCGCTTTTTCTCTTTTAATAATCCTTTCGGTGCATGTCCTGTCTGCCAGGGATTCAGCAAAACAATAGGCGTTGATATGAACCTGGTTGTCCCTGATCCAAACCTTACAATTTCGGAAGGAGCAATCGCACCATTCCGTTCACCTAAGTACAGCATTCACTTACGCGATTTAATTAGAGATGCACGCCAATTTAAAATCCCGCTTAATATTCCATGGAACGAGCTTACTGATGAACAAGTTGCATTGATACAAAAAGGTTTTGGCGATTATGCCGGGATCGACGGCTTCTTCGAAAGACTCGAAGAAAAAACTTACAAAATG
>CAYSGP010000139.1:0-5633 GCA_964430095.1 uncultured Ignavibacteriaceae bacterium | reverse complement strand
AAGTCTGTCATTTTATCCTCAATTTTTTATGTTTACAATTACAGCATAAAATTATAAAAAAATGAAAAACATATTGTAAGAATACATCACAGCAGAGCAGCCTGTAAAAATAAATTCATAATAATTACCTCAGCCGTGTCTAACCGCGATTTGACAAAGGATGCCCGTGAGCAACCTTTCTGGGATGAACATGCGGAGTTTATTGACAAGCCGGGCGATGAAGGCTTTATATTTATGGGAGGACCCTTGGTTGACGAGGGTGGTTTACTTTTAATCGTTGAGGCAGAAGATGAAAATGAAGTAAGAGAGAGAATTATTACAAGGTCTTCACGATTTTATTTAAATGTTCTTTGCTTATTTTGTTTAAAGTATCACACTTAATTGAATTGGAAAAGTGGTTTTTATATCTTTGATAGAAAAGCTTTGTGCTCGCTGCTGCGTGGTTTGGCGGCACGTTATGCGCAATACCCCATACTCGAATACTGATTTAGAATTACAGAAAGGAGTTTCTTTATGATTCGCATACCACACATCCTATTGAGTCAGGGGCGGCTGGCTATCATCTTGTGTGTACTCATTAGTGCTGCAGCATGCCAACAAGAGAAACCGCAGCCTCAGGAAAAAATTACCCAAAAGCATGAACAATCTCAGGATACAAGTTTTCAGCAACAATCCCAAAGGAAGGAGAATCAGACTATGACTCTTTATCTAACACGGTTCAGCTATACGCCGGAAACCTGGGCTAAATTAATGAAGAATCCGGAAGACCGCCGGGAGGCGGCGCGAAAATACATCGAGTCAGTCGGAGGTAAGCTGCACGGCTTCTGGTACGCATTTGGCGAGTATGACGGCTACAACATCTGGGAAGCACCAGACAATATCTCAATGGCTGCGGTCGCTTTAGCGATCAGCGGAGGCGGCGCCTTGTCAAAAATCGAGACGACGCCGTTGCTCACTGTCGAGGAAACCCTTGAGGCCCTCCGCCGTGCGCAAAAGGTCGGTTACCGATCGCCCGGAACGAAGTAAGGAGGCTATTTATATTTTGATTGGAGATGCGGAAGATTCTTTTTTAACTTTCTAATGGTATTTTTGTTGAGGGATATTCGGTCTTTCTTTGTACTAAAGAAACTTTCTTTTATAAAAGTCCTTTATTAGCCAGACTTACAAATTTTTCGAGTGTTATTAGATTTACTAAATCTGGAAATTTAAGATGTTTTTTGAGCCCTCCAGAGATATAAAAATCTTTAAGCTTCCAATTATCGCCTGAAATAATTAAGTAGGCATTTTTATATTCTTCGGGCCTAATTAACAATTCTTCTGCTAAACACATCACTTCGAATGGAACTTTCTGCTCAGCTGTGCCCTGAACCTGCTGCCATTTTAGAGAGATTAAAATCTTTTTTTCATTACCCTTTTGAGCTATTACATCAACACGATGTTTACCACCTCCGAGCCTTTCACCTACGTTAGTCTGAACTTGATATTGATAACCCCTCTCACCAAAGAAGGAAGTATCATTTGTTCTAGTACCGCACCGGTTCGAGTATCACGAGGAGACATTTAACTAGTAATTCACTATTATTAGTTCATTAATTGAACCGCGTTTTCCCGCATTACAATTAATCATCCGGTTAGCTTTAACACGTTTAATCCTAAACCCTTGATATGCTGTTTCAAAGAAATTGTCGTTTGGGTTTTCATTCTTGGGATCCGAATTGCTCAGCATTAATTTATTATTGTTCATTCCTAATTCTTTAAATAACTTAGCAAGTCTTAATTGATCCATATCTTTAAAATCATATTTGCTGTATGAAGTGAAATTTGCAGTCTTACTTAATGGACGGTATGGCGGATCAAAATAAATAAAGAAATTATGTGTTATATTTTTTTTTATCTGTTCAAAATCAGTCAAATTTATTTCAGCAATTTGCAGTATTTCCGAAACCCGCCGGAGATTTTCTTCATCTAAAATTCCAGGATTTTTATATCTGCCAAAAGGCACATTAAATTCTCCCTTTTTATTTAGTCTAAACAATCCGTTATAACATGTCTTATTTAAAAAGATTATTTGTGCTGCTCTATTTATCCAATTAGATGAATAGGTAGAAAAATCAATTTTTAATTTTTCTTTATTATATAAATCTCTGATTGTATAAAAGTAGGACTCCTGCTCAGTATCACTAAGATAGTAATAGTCTTCCTTAAGCCGCTCTAGCGAATCAATTAAGAATAAGACATCGTTTTTAACTACCTTAAAAGTAAGAATTAATTCTTCATTAATCTCTGATAAAAAAGCTTTTTCAATTGGATAGTTTTGAGCAACAAAGAAGAATACGGCACCGCTTCCTAAAAACGGTTCGTAATAATTTTCAATTTCTCCGTTCTTTAATTCAGCCGGAAAATATTGGGCAAATTGTTCAAGCAGCTGAGTCTTTCCTCCGGCCCACTTTAAAAACGGTTTTGCATAATTCTGTTCTAAAAGATACATATCCCTAATTCATTTTTTAAAAATAAGGAATAATGTTTCAAAAAGTATTCAGATTTACAAACAACGAGAAAAATTATAAAGGAAAGTATAAAATAAATTAATTAATTCTATAGATATAATTTAAAATCCGAAATGGAAACCTTCTCGCCGTCAAGTACAGATCGAAATCCGAAATTCGAAATCCGAAATCAGTGTCTCAGTGATAAGGATTAACCGCTAAGACACTAAGATCACTAAGTATTATTTCTTCCCGTTCAATATTTTATCTGCTGCTATTACCGAAAACATGTAATAGCAGGGAGCGGTAATAATATATTCTCTTTCCTGCCAGAGGTACGGCCAGACTTTATCTTCGGCAAAATCGGGACTTACCAAATTAACCGCATTCCAGAATGTACCGCCGGGTATATAGCTCCAATCTGCCCGGTTGAATCCGTAAGCAATTGTAGGAGAGTTGGCTCCTACGCCTGAGACCAGGCTGTTTGTTGTACTTCCGGGCCTGCAGCCAAGAAGAAAATTTATAATATTGTACATATATTCCGCAGGATATATATCCGGCCAGTATTTATATAAGAAGTATTGACGGTAAGCTATATATTCCGTATTAGACAGCGGTGAGCCGAACGGAGAATCTTTTAACATTCTATCCACAAACGGTTTAAATGCTTCTGCTGCAGCATTTACCGAATCTTTAAATTCCTTGCAGCCGATTTTATCTAAAACAGCTCCTAATGACCAGCCTATCCAGCCAAAGCTATTTCTGATCTCCGGAGACATCCGGCAAAGAACGTCTTTATATTCTTCTTTATTGGTTGCCAGTATTAATTCAACAGCCGTATGCATTTTCTGAGTTCGCAGCCATTGCTTTATCCAATCCGGATAATTGTCTTCGGAGTTTCCCCCGGCTCCGTCTTTATTTTTCTCCCACAAATCTTCCGCTGCATTAATACATTCCTTAGACAGCTGCGGATCATAATCCTTCAGTACGCGTGAAGCGGCGGCTAAAGCGGCTGCCCCTATTAACTGCCATGTTGAATTAGTTTCCATAAATACTAAACGGTCATCTAAATCCGGTACTACTAATTGTATTTCATTATGATTTAATTCAGGATCAAAAATATCGGAATACCTGTTTGCTACTTTTTTATACCAAAGCTCATCAATCTTTGAAGCTTTCTCAAGCATTTCTTTATCATCAAAAACTTTATTATCGGTATACGCGGATGGATCTCCGAGATGCACATACTGCCTTAAAGTAGGAACGATAATCCCGCGGTACAATTTTCCCATTGTACGGTAGCCCGATAATATTGTAAGCACCCCGTGCTCGACCTGCTGGAGTATATCGTTTTTCCCGTCCGGCTGATGAATCTCAACAAGCCTGTTTTTCTGATCTATTAAAGTTTCATCATAGTTTGTTCCGAATTCTTCATAAGTATAGGCAAGAGCTAAAACAGTCTGGGCCTGGGATTCAATTCTAAGATCATCATCTCCGGCATCATGCCATCCGCCGGCATTTAAGCCGGGGACATGCTCCAGCGGTTTGAATTGAGATAATGTGGATGTTTCCCTTTCATTATTGTAGCCGTCAAAATGCCTGATGTTCAGCGGCATCATAAGAGCATCATCGAGATGACACGCGCCGTGCCATACTCGGTACTTTTGATTTACCCGCATGTGACACATCTGGACAGGAATAAAATACTCAATGGTAGGCTGCCAGACATGGCGTTTGTAAATATCCCTATTGATTCCGAAAATATTGGTTGTAAACTCTCCATATTTAACTGCGTACATGCCTTCTTCGGTAACCTCCGGAAAATCAAATTTAAAATATTGATAACGGAGGTATTGTCCCCATTTTTCAGGTTTTTGTTCCTTTATTATTTTAAAACTGCCGTCAGCTTCTAGTTTCATTAATGAAGCATTATTTAGAGTTTTATCATTCTTATCCAGCTCAATAAATGCAGTTTTATGCTGATTGGGATGATACCCGACCTGGCTTAAATGCACTACCGGTTTATCAATCCAGCCGGGTACAACATTCGGAGTTATTGTCCACTTAATTGCACCTTTTGTTGCTCCGGCAGGAACTAACGACCGGACAATAAACCAGCCGTTATTATGTTTAAAGCTTCCGTCTAGCAATTGCATTTTAGCACTTACACTTTCTATAGTCATTCGAAGCAGATCGCTTTCCGGTGCAACAACGAGACTGTTTCCTTCAGCCAGAGGCATTACTTCAGCTTCCTTTTCCGTATTAAAATATGCAGGTCCGTTTGCCTGACGCGGAAATATCCCGCTGCTGTTATCCATGAAATAAGATTTACCATAAAGATCTCCTGGAAACAATTCAAGGTTATATCCTACTCTGCCGATCCATTCATCAGGAACCGGCTTTTCAAGATCAACAATGATTGTAAAAGATTTTCCCTCTCCCTTAACCCGGACTGTATATTTAATATTCAGATCTGGATAGATTATAGGATTGAATCCCTGCCTGGATCTGCTGCTGTCGGGATAGCTGCACGGCATTATTATTTCATTATTTACAGTATCAACAATCCGGCTTGTTAGTCCGACTTCCTGGGGACTAACTCCGAATGCTGCATAACCAGCGCCCAATTTTGGAATCGGCTGCCATTGCCCGGGTGAAGGACTTAAACGCAATTCACCGTTTGTTGCCACCCGGCTTCCATGCTGAATAATTTCAACTCCCCCCTGGTGTCCTTCAGGAAATGTGTTATTATAAACGAGCACATTTAAACCGGGCATTTCAAAATATCCGGCTTTACCTATTACAAGACGTTTATCTGATTGGCTGTAAGAAAATGAAGTGATTAATAAAAATATTAATAAACCAAAATATATTTTTGTGTAATCTTTTTTAATCATAATTAAGCCCTTTGTTATTCAGAATGATTAAACTAGGCGAAATATTTGAAACGGTTCAATATTGCAAGTTAAATATTAAAAAAAAATTATCCAATTGTAAAAATAAAATGATCAGCGGAGGAGACAGCAGCTGATCTATTCACCGGAGGAGGAAGCTATAATGTTTTAAAATCCTCTGAGTATTAAAACTTTGCACTATTTATTGAAATTACAAGTCCGATTTGCCCTAAATGGTAAGCATCATGGGAAA
>CAYSGP010000138.1:0-4487 GCA_964430095.1 uncultured Ignavibacteriaceae bacterium | reverse complement strand
AGTGCTTTACCGAGTTCAGAGTTTGTATTTTCAATCAATTCATCACAATTTGAAACCTTGCATGCTCCGTCTTTTTCTGCATCATCTCTTGTAATAACCGCAATTTTATAGGACCCTTCCTTCAGATTAAATATCGCATCTTCAATATCATCACCAAAATTTGAATTATTTATATAGGAGTATATTTTATTAACAGCAGACGTTACATTACTATAAAAGCTAAGACCTTTAGTTAATTTTAAATGATTTTCATCAGATTGAAAATAACCCAGTGCTGTACTAATGTAGGATATTGCGTTGTTAATATCTTTTTTTGCATTACTATTCAAAGTACAATTTTGATTACTGGGACAATATGTCTGAATAATTTTTGTAAGAATATTCAGAGCTTCCTGAATATAGGACTTCCCAGTAATTTCAGTAGGTTCAACATAAGGTGATATGTAAAAGGAATGTTCGGCTGTAATCAAATATTGGCTGTTATTTAATAAACCATCTGGAACATTATCAGAAGCAATAACACTGATGTCATAATTTCCTACTAAATCAGTTTTAAGAGAAATAGTATAAATACCATTTCCTATTGACGCCAATCTTCCAACAACTATTTGACTATCCGGAGCAGTCACCTGAACACTTACTATTGCATCGTTAATCGGTTCGCCGACTGTCTGCGTATGACCGCTAAGTCCGCTGGACTCACCTCCCTGGGATAGTTTAGCCTCTAAATTTACCGTTAAAGGAATAGGATTGGCGTTTTGGTCCGCTTGCAGGAAATAACGTTCTTTATCTGATTTAAATTCCAATACCAAATCAGCTTCATTAGCAATATATACATTAATCTGCTCGGGTAAATCAGGAGGGGAATCTTCTACTAATGCATAAGTCCATGCGCCGATTCCAGGATTATTAATCCTGAAGAATTTATAAGGATAACCGTTAATACCCGTTCCGTCAACAAGTTCAATATTATATTTTGAATTTAACGGACTTAGATAATTTGCTTCTGTAATAGCACTATCCGGAAGATTCGGCGGATCAGTTATGAAAACACCCGGAGGTAAAAGAACAAGAGAATATTCACTTCCCTGCCAGGCGAGCCCCATTTCAAGAGTACCGCCTTGCCATGAAAGTCCGCCCTGCCATGATAAACCGCCCTGCCACGAAAGACCTCCTTGCCATGAAAGACCGCCCTGCCAAGATAGGCCGCCCTGCCAAGAAAGACCTCCTTGCCATGATAAACCGCCCTGCCACGAAAGTCCACCTTGCCATGAAAGACCGCCATTAAATAAATCGCTGTTAATCTCTTTTGAGAGATAAGAAATCTGAAGTCCGAGCAGCCGAAGCCATATTAGATTTAGGGCAGTTGGAATTTCATCAGAACCGGCAATTTCATAAAATTGGCCTCCGGTCTCATTGGCCAGCCAGCTCATTAAATCCAGTCCGGTGGTTATTTCTGAAAATCCCATGGTAAAAATTTTAATTTCATGATCGAGTTCTAAATTTGTAACTAATGTAACAGGAGAAATTTCTCCGGCACTGAATAAAATTAAAGCCTTTTTATTGGAAGAAGCCGGGCTAAATAAGTTTTCTGCCGCGGTAATCCGTTCCGCGAGATTCCCTGCATTATTTGGCTGTAATTGATTTAGATCTGCTGATATTTGGTTAAAATTATTTCCAATGGGATGGATTTCATTAGTCCCGTTTACCCATCCTATTTTATCGCCGATTCTTAATTTTTCAATGAGCTCTGCTGCAGCATTTTTCGAAGGGACAAATCCATTCAGTACGTCGCCGGAAGTAAAATTAGTTGTACCATCAAATACTAAAACTATATCATAATTTATTATGTCCGGACTGTTATAAATAAAATTTATTCCTCCAATATCGTATTGAGTTACATCTGATTGGTTAGGATATGACGAGGGGAATAAAGATTGTTTGTATGTTTCACCTCTTTCAATTCTACCATACATGGTTGCAAGCTGATTGTTGTTCTTCATTTCTAAAGTATAATTGGGATCTCCCGGATTATACATATCAGCTAATCCCGAGTAATGTCCGATTTCATGCGTAGCTGTATTTTGGACATCCAGCTTACCCGGATCCCCGTTAGTTTCCCAGAAGAATTGACCGAGACCTGTTAGAGAAATCGGTTCACCATTAAAAGCAATATCAACATCAACCATTTCGCCATTCAAGGCATTATATCTAACCCTGGTTACGGCAATTACATTAGTAGGTGCACCGGTAGAGTTTACCCATTCGCTTGTTGTGGGAATCCAAACAATATTATTAATTCCATCTGCATTGCCTCCCCATTGCTCCGAACTATTAAAAAACTTGCGTATATATTCAATTTGATTCAAGGTGTTCCATGTATTAAATCCAATCTCAACCTCATCATCATATCCCAGTCCAACAACTGATTGTGCAATTTCGTAGTCGCCCTTCCCCTCTTTCCAATGAAGAGGAATTCCGCTTAAAGTTTTATTAACAATATAGTGAAGACCTTCATCTGTCTCCCTTGAAATCGAACCGGAGAATTCAGAAGTGCTTAATGGATTTCCATTATTATCTAATTTAGTTGCAGTGGCGCTTACTACTTCATCGTCTGTAAGGACGGCATTTTGCAGATTTGCAATAAAATCAGCCTTACCTGAGAAATCGGCGGCTGCCGCGACTTCACCAAGAAAGCGCTCACCTTCACGATTTACAGAACTTGAGTTTGCAAAAAATTGAATTTTATATTCTTCACCGGGAACTCCATCAAGACTTCCCTGTATTGAAGTCCCTCCTTTAATTTCAGGCAATGCGGTTTCATCCTGCCATGTATAGATTGTATTAAGTAAAGGAAATTGTTGAGAATCATTTGCCGATGTTCCTAATTGTATTCCCAAAGTTGAATTGCTGTAGATCGAATTATTCAAGATTGAATTGCCGTTTCCGGATTCTACAAGGACTCCCGCTCCTGTTCCGGAACTTCCGTTATTAAAAATTGTATTCTTATTCAGGATATTATTATTACCATTTATAATTATACCATGGCTGGAGTTTCCGGTAATTGAATTTTCATCTAAGTTATTATTTGAAGCATTTAAAGAAATGCCAAAACCTAAATTCCCTGCAATATTATTTTCATTAATATTTCCGGTGCTGTTTAAAATATTGATTCCACCCAATGTGTTATTTTCAATATCATTATTTAATATTTGATTGCCCATACCACTGCTTACAGAAATTCCAAAACCTGAATTAGAAGCAATATTATTTTCTTGTACTAAATTATTATTACCCTGGATAGAAACTCCATTTCCCGAATTCTGATTTAAAGTATTGCCGGTTATATTTCCAGTGCTGTTTAATATGTAGACGCCGTCTAATGCATTAGAGCTAATTGTATTATTTGCTATTGAATTTCCATTTGCATTAGTAATTGATATTCCAATTCCATTATTTCCAAAAATATTATTTGGAGATGAAACACCAATTAAATTATTTCCAGCGCCGGCAGTTAAATGGATACCATTTTGGAAAGAATTAGTAATTGTATTACCATTTATATTATTTCCGGGTGAGCTTATTGATATTCCGGATATTTGATTTGCTGAGATATAATTCCCGCCGGAATTATTAATGGTCAATCCAAACCCGGCCGGATTTTTTATTGAAAGTCCCTGTATAGTACTTCCGCCTGCATTTAAAGTTAAATTTCCAAAACTGCCATTAATCTGAACTAATGGTATTCCGGAATATCCTTTCTGCGAGGTTGCGTCTAAGAAGATAGGCTGATTAACTGTCGGCAATGCAGATAAGGGTTGAATTACCGGCGCTGTTCCCAGAATATAAAAGAAAATAGTCTGGCTGCCGGGAAGAGCGTTGGCTTCTTCTAATGCGGATCTTAATGTTACATCGCCGCTGGATGAAGCAGGGCTTCCATTACCCGGTTGTGCATCAGAACCATCTAAAACCGAATTAACTACAAAGAAAGGTAATTTTTTGCTTGGGAAAATATTAGTTATATAATTTGCGATTAGATGATTTTTTTTGTTTGATAAGTCGTACAAAAAATTTCCTGAGGATATTTCAGTAAAAGACCATTGCCCTGTTAAATATTGTACAATTGAGGATGGAACAGATTCAGCCGGATTACCATTGCCTCCTGAACCGTTGATGTTATTATCTCCTAATGCATTATTAAAAATTCTGATTTCGTCTATTAATCCTTTAAAAGCTCCGGTACCTGACTTCCCGACAAATAAACCGGTAGTTCCATTTGTAACAGTATAACCAGGAGTAATATTAAAAGAGGTAGAAGAAATTAATGATCCGCCGGAATAAATTTTCAGACTGCTGCCGTTATAAGAACCTGTTAATGCGAGCCATTGAAAAGCGGGGAGCTGATTTGTATTTACCGACATGGTATTATTGTTACCTACAGAAAAATATGCTTTATTGTTTTTAATAAACATTTTGAATGTAGTTCC
>CAYSGP010000137.1:0-3614 GCA_964430095.1 uncultured Ignavibacteriaceae bacterium | reverse complement strand
CCCTTTGCGTGAACTTTTTTAAAACGCAGAGCACGCAAAGGTCAATAATTATACATTCAACAAATCTTCCCATGCAATCATGCAGCTCATGCAGCCATGCAATTCATTCACTCATTCAACCATTCATTCATTCTTGTTTATTTCCTTTCCATTTATTGCTAAATTGAAAATAAAAAATTCAGATTTTAAGCAGGGCAAAAATGGATTATTTCCTTTCGGATTATTTTACCTATAAAAACAATATTCTTTTTTGTGAAGAAGTTTCTGTTCCGGAAATTATCAAAACCGCCGGGACACCTGTTTATATTTACAGTAAAAAATTTTTAACTGATCAGTATAAGGAATTTTCGGAAGCATTTAAGGAGATCCCGCATACCATCTTTTACGCAGCAAAATCAAATTTTAATTTAAGCGTAATTAAGACTTTTGTAGAACTGGGAAGCGGAGTCGATGTAAACAGCGAAGGCGAACTCTACCGAGCTTTTAAAGCCTGTGCATCTGCTGAAAAAATAATATTATCGGGAGTGGGAAAAACTGAAGAAGAAATCACGTTAGCTCTTGAAAAAAATTTATTGATGATTAAAGCAGAATCGGAACAGGAAATTGAAGTAATTAATGAAATTGCTTCAAGGCTTAAAAAAACTGCCCGCGTTGCAATCAGGGTAAATCCCGATGTGGATCCAAAGACTCATCCGTATATTTCAACAGGTTTGGGGGAAAACAAATTCGGAATTGATTCGGAATCTTCATTAAAAATCTTCAAGAATTATAAAAAATATTCCAATATTAAATTTACCGGGATTGACATGCACCTCGGTTCGCAGATTACCACACTGGAACCTTTTACAGATGCAGTTGATAAACTTTCGGAAATATTCTTTAAGGTTAAAGATTACGGATTAACACTCGAACATTTTGATGTCGGAGGAGGAGTCGGTGTAAAATATAATAATGAAGATGTTTTTACAATCCGGGAATATGCAGAAGCTTTGATGCCTAAACTGAAGAAGCTGAAATGCAGAGTGTTTTTTGAGCCGGGCAGATATCTTAATGCAAACGGCGGAATTCTTGCCGCAAGAATTATTTATACAAAAACTAACTCGGCGCTGAGAGATAAAAATTTTATTATAGTTGATGCCGCTATGAATGATCTGCTGAGGCCTAGTTTTTATAATGCATATCATCATATACAGCCGGTAAAGTTAAACAGTGAAAGAAACAATATTACAGCAGATATCGTTGGTCCTGTTTGTGAAAGCGGAGATTATTTTGCAAAGGACCGGATTGTTGTGGATTGTAAAAGAGGAGAACATCTGGCAATTATGTCTGCAGGAGCATATTCAGTTGTAATGTCTTCAAATTATAATGCAAGAAGAAAACCTCCTGAAGTATTAGTAACCGGGAATAGATTTTCGATTGTCCGCAGCCGCGAAACTTTCGACCATCTGATATATGATGAAAAGACTGAGTAATGCAAAGAAAAAAATTTATACAGTCTGTTTCTGCCGGAGCCCTCTTAAGTCTCCCCTTTTCTATCCTGTCAAATCCTGTTGAATCCTGGTCAAATCCTGGTCAAATAATTAAACCGGGAAAATTAAAAAAAGGAAGTAAAGTCGGACTTATTTCCCCCGGCAGCTTTATAACCCGGGAAGAGCTCGAAGAATCAATTAAAAATCTTGAAGCTCTGGAATTAAAACCTATCTATTCAGACAGAATTTTGCTGCGTGATGGATATTTTGCCGGAACTGACGAAAAAAGAGCGGCCGATTTAAATGAAATGTTTGCTAGAAAAGAGATCGAAGGGATTATATGCACGAGAGGCGGATACGGATGCACAAGAATTCTGCCTTTACTCAATTATGAATTAATCAAAAAAAATCCCAAAGTTTTTATGGGGTACAGCGATGTTACCTCTTTATTATTTGGAATATATAAAAACACCGGATTGGTTTGTTTCCATGGACCCGTGGGAACTTCTACTTATAACGGATTCAGTATAAGTAATTTTAAAAACATAGTTATGAATCCGCAGGATAAATTTGCAATGTTCAATCCTGAACTCCCGGAAAAAGAGGGAGAGTTATACCAGGTAATTACTATTAGAAGCGGAAAAGCAAGAGGAAAATTAATCGGAGGAAATCTTTCCATAGCTGTTTCATTAATAGGGACACCCTACGACATTGATTATGATAACAAAATAGTTTTTTTTGAGGAAATTGGTGAAGAACCTTATAGGATTGACAGGATGCTTACTCAAATGCTGCAGGCAGGTAAGCTGCAAAAAGCCGCAGGTTTAGTATTCGGAGTTTTCGATAAATGTATTCCAAAACCGGATGAATCGGGCATTGAAAATTCTTTTTCGCTTAAGGAAGTTCTGATGAACAGATTAATGAATTTGAATATTCCTGTAATTTACGGAATGTCCTTCGGTCATATTCAAAATAAATTTACGTTGCCTTTTGGAATCGAAGCAGAGCTCAATACAATTGATCGGACAATTACATTGCTGGAACCGGCTTGCAGTTGATTCTAATTTTCTATAATTCGTTAACCTGCCTGTCGGCAAGGCAGGTTCGTGGCTTAAATTTTTCAGCTTAAAAAGAGGGAAATAAAAATGAATAAATTACTTAAGCTTTTTCTATTCTTTTTAATTCTCGCAGTTTTAAATGGCTGCCTGGTATTTCATAAAATATCATATGAAATAAATACAGAAAATAGTTCGGCTACTCTGGTAATCTCCGATATCCGTTCGGATGCAGCCGATGCTTCTTCCTTCACAGAAGATAAGGCTCAGCTGTTTGAATATCATCAAAAAAGTACCGCATTCCTGGATTCTCTCAAAAAAAGCGGAAGAAATATTATTTCTAGAGAGCTTTTTGTAAATAACGATACACTTAACGCAAAAATTGTCTATTTTTTTAACGATATAAGCAAAGTTGAAGGGATTGCTTTTGAAGAAGGATTCCATTTTTTAACTATTCCATCTGACGACAGCATAATATCCACCAATGGTCAGGTAATTCATTCTGCTAATTATAAAAGAATTTTATGGGATGAAGGCATAAAAGTTTTAAGATTTGAAATGCTTGGGAATACATTTGAAAACGGAGAATATAGAAGTCTGGCTCCCTATTTTGTACCGGGAGAATAATGTTTGCGGAAGTAGCTTTCCCTCTTCCATTCCGAAATTACTTTACGTATTTGATTCCTCGTGATCTTGAAGAATTTTCAAAAGTCGGAGTTAGGGCTGCCGCGCCTTTTGGGAAGAGGATACTTACAGGTTTTATAATTAATGTTTCTCAGAAGAACGAGAATCTTAGTCTAGGAGATACAGGAAAGATAAAACCGTTAAAAGATATAATTGATAATGCCCCCGTTTTTACTCCGGCAAGTTTAAGGTTTTATAAGTGGCTGGCTGATTACTACATGTGTTCATTGGGAGAAGCATTAAAGTTAGGTGTTCCGCAGGGATCGGGAATAGAATCAAAAAGGAAAATAATTATTGACGGAGAATTCTGCTCAAAAATTTTTTCGGAAGAAAAAAATAAAAATTCTTTAAAAGGAAAACTTTTAAAAGAACTATCTGAAAGAGAGGAAATTACTTTATCCTATCT
>CAYSGP010000136.1:0-2537 GCA_964430095.1 uncultured Ignavibacteriaceae bacterium | reverse complement strand
CTCTATTTCTTTCCTCCCTGCTACTGCTTGGAGGTTCGCTGGGGGATATTTACGGCAGAAAAAAAATCTTTATTGCCGGAATAATTATATTCAGTATATCATCGCTGCTTTGCGGAATTTCACCCGGTAAAGAGCTGCTGATTGCATCCCGTGCATTTCAGGGTATCGGAGGCGCACTGATGGTGCCGGGAAGCCTTGCTATTATTTCAGGCGTTATCCCTTCCCAGAGAAGAGGAAAAGCATTCGGAACATGGTCGACCTTCAGCGCATTAACCACAATAATCGGCCCGGTGCTCGGCGGATGGCTTGCCGGACTCGGGCTTTGGCGTGTAATTTTTTTTATAAATATCCCTTTTGCTCTTTTTACAATTGCTGCTTTAGCCTTAAAAGTTCCCGAAAATAAAGTCGAAGGTGCAAAGAAACTGGACATCACCGGCGCGGCATTGGCAACATTAGGTTTGTCCGGGATAACTTACGGTTTTTTGGAAGCTTCGGAGAAAGGTTTCGGGAATATATTTATTCAGCTGCCGCTGATTCTTGGTTTCATTTCATTAGCCGTTTTTATATATGTCGAAAAGAAGAGCAGGCACCCGATGATTCCATTAAGTTTATTTAAATCAAAAACGTTCAGCGGCGTTAATATTATGACCCTTTTTGTATATGCCGCTTTAAGCGCTTCACTATTTTTTCTGCCGATGAATTTAATCCAGGTTCAAGGGTATTCCGAGGAAATTGCAGGCTTTACATTCCTGCCGTTTGCAGTTATCCTCGCAGGACTTTCCCGGTTCTCCGGAATTTTTTCGGATAGATTCGGGGCGAGAATACCATTAATAGTTGGGCCGTTTTTAGCCGGAATTGGACTGCTTATTTTAACTATTCCCGGTTTAACTGAAGGACCGAAAGAATACTGGTCAACATACTTTCCGGGGATTATTATTTTGGGAACCGGCATGGGGATAGTTGTTGCTCCCTTAACGGCCGTTGTAATGTCTTCTGTTCCCGAGCATAATTCCGGGATTGCTTCTGGTACAAATAATACCATGGCCCGCACCGCAGGTCTTCTTTCTGTTGCAGTGCTTGGATCATTAGTTATTATAACTTTTAGAGGCAACCTGGAAAAAAACATAAGCAGCATAAATATTCCGGAAAAGAAGAAAAAAGACCTCATTAATAATTCCGGAAAATTAGCAGAAACGCAGCCTCCCGAAGGATTAAGCAAGGAGAAAACAAACCAAATAAATAAGGTAATTAAAATCTCCTTTGTGAAATCATTTGATTTTATTCTTTATATATCAGCTGCTCTAACCTGGCTCGGTTCATTGATTGCCGCAGCAACTGTAAAAAAGGAAATTAAACCACCTACGGCTGGTACAATGCAGGGTTAATTCGTTGATAGAAAATCATATTTAACAGGAGCAATTATGAAAGAAAAATCTTTAGGTGAAATTTATCTGGAAGAGCTGGAAGCCGAGGTACCGGCTACACGCAAATGCCTGGAAAGAATTCCTATTGAGCTGTCCGGATGGAAGCCTCATGAAAAATCGATGGAGCTGGGATATCTTGCACTATTAGTGGCGGAGATTCCAAGATGGATTACTTATATCATAGAAAAGAAAGAGATTGATTTCGCAACATTCACACATTTCCAGCCGAAAACAACTTCTGAATTAGTAAGTCATTTTGATGAAAACCTTGAAGGGGCTAAGAAAGCTCTCAGAAACGTTAAGGATGAGCAGTTTGAAGAAATTTTTTCCCTGAAGAATCAAGGGAAACTCCTTTTCAGTTCACCGATTAAAGAAAATATCGGCTCATCAATCAATCATCTTGTTCACCACCGCGGACAATTGACGGTTTACATGAGACTGAATAATATTGCTGTTCCTTCTATTTACGGGCCTTCGGCTGATGACAAGAGTTTTTAGATTTTAAGGATGGTAAAAATTATTAATTGAACTTGCGGGACTAAAATCTTCATCAGATATTTAAAAAAAAGGAAGGTTTTTGCCTTCCTTTTTTTATTTACTTTATCTTATTGCTGGTTTTCCTGAGACTGGCTTTCTTGAGATGGAACTTCTTCAGATTGGGTTTCTTCAGATTGGGTCTCTTCAGATTCGCTTTCTTCAGATTCCGCTTCTATTCCTTCCCTATCTTCCGGTTCGAGATCATGACGTGTATAATCCTGGCCGTTATCGGTTAAATTTCCTGCATATAAGTCAGGGTTGTCACTGAAAACCAGTGCGCATGACGGACTGTCAAAACCATATTCTTTTCCCCCATAGCGAATGGTTTCAATTCCAGAATCGATTTGCTGTCCATCCACGGGACAAACTGAATTAAATGCATTTGATTCTTCCCGGGCCTGAGATTGATCATCCTGTTTTGTTTCAGTTTGATCCTGCTGTGTTTGGGGTTGTTCCTGTGGTGTTTGAGATTCACTCCCCTGTGTTTCATTTGTTTCTTGCGCCAAAGTTCCTAAGCTGAGACCTGCCGCAATACATAAAATCAACGCAGATTTTAACATAGCTCTACTCCTTAAT
>CAYSGP010000135.1:0-12274 GCA_964430095.1 uncultured Ignavibacteriaceae bacterium | reverse complement strand
TTTCCTTTATGATAAAAAAAATAAAATAATCTCGGCAGTTCATTCAGGGTGGCGCGGAACTCAGAAAAAGATTTTACATAAGACTTTAAATAAACTTTCTGAAGATTTTGCGTCCAGAGCAGAAAATTTAATTGCCTATTTAGGTCCTTCAATCAAACAGAAAAATTATCAGGTTGGAGAAGAAGTCGCTGCACTTTTTGATTCCAAATATATTCTTAATGAAAATGATAAATACTTCCTGGATATTCCTGCAGTCAATTATGATATGCTGCTCAGTTTCGGAGTTAAAAAAGAAAATATTGAAATCTCATCTTTGTGCACTTTCGAAAATAATGCTTTGCTCCATTCTTACCGCAGAGACGGAGTTCATTCCGGAAGATCAATAGGAGTCATTGCTTTGAAAGCCGCTGATGATAAATAATCGTCTTAAAATTGTCTCTATATATATATTATTATGTATCATCTGGGGTTCTACCTGGATTGTAATTCGTACCGGACTGACTTCATTACCGCCCATTATTTCAGTCGGTTATAGATTTTTTTTAGCTTCTCTTTTTGTCTTTTCATTGATGAAGTATAATAACTTTAAACTGCAGACGGATAAAACCTCAGCTATTCTTTACATACTCATGGCATTCTTTTCCTATATTTTCCCTTTTTCACTGGTCTATTGGGCGGAATCCCCGCAGGCCGGTGTACCGTCTGGATTGTCAGCAGTACTATTTGGAATTTATCCTTTTTTTATAGCTCTTTTTTCCTATTTCTTTATTGCCGATGAGACAATAAATGCATCAAAAATAATAGGAATGATTTTCGGATTTCTGGGAATTGTCATAATTTTTTCGGATAGTTTTAGAGGAAATATTTCTTCCTTTTTCCTTGGAATGTCGGCTATAGTTTTAAGTGCGGTAATGCAGGCCGCAATGTTAATTGTTATTAAAAAATACGGACATCATTTAAATCCCCTTTCGATGAATTTTATTCCTATGTTTTTAGCAGGGATCATTCTGCTTTTTGCAGGTTATTACTTAGAAGATAGTTCCCAATTAAAATTTAATTCGGCTGCAGTACTTTCGGTTATTTATCTTGCGTTTTTTGGAAGCACTGTTACATTCACTTCCTACTATTGGTTATTAAAACGGGTGAATGTTGTTGTCCTTTCAATGATTGCATTTATCACTCCTATTGTTGCACTGCTTCTTGGCTGGATTTTTTACGATGAACGGCTTTCATTCAATCATTTTGTAGGGACTATTTGTGTTTTATCCGGTCTCCTTATAGCAAATTTGGGAAATCTTAAGAAGTTCAATAATTTAGGATTTAAAAAGAGTTAATCTATTTCTGCCCAAAATTTTTATTAATAAAGGTGATTCATGCAGACTATAATTAGGATAAAGGGGGCTGTCTTTTACGGATATCACGGAGCCCGTTCCGAGGAGCAGAGTGTAGGAGGGAAATTTGAAGCCGACGTGGACATTTACAGCGACTTTACCGAAGCGGCAAAAAAAGATAACCTGAAAGAAACAATAGATTACGAAAAGGTATATAAATATATGTATCAGCTTGCCCTCGAGCAGAAATATTATTTGATAGAGGCACTAGCTTATAAGATAGCCGACGGACTGCTGAATAAATTTTCCAGGATAAATAAAGTTGTTGTAAGAATTAGAAAAAATAATCCCCCGATGGGAGGAGTAGTTGATTGCGTTGAAGTTGAATATGCTAAGGAAAAAAATAACGGTTAAATAATGAGCCCGCATTCGGCTTATATAGGAATCGGATCCAATCTTGGCGATAAAAGAGCTAATTTTAAGAAAGCTGCAGATTTGATAAATTATAGTCCTAAATGCCGGATTATAAAATCTTCCTCAATTTATGAAACCAGGCCATTTGGATTTGAGCACGAATCCAATTTTCTGAATGCTGTAATTAAAATTGAAACGGGATATTCCCTGCAGGATTTATTTAAGTTTCTTAAAGGAATTGAAAAAAAATTAGGCAGGAAAAAATCTGAAAAATGGACAGCAAGAGAAATTGACCTCGATATATTATTTTATGACAATTTGATCTATTCAGACGAAAATGTTACCGTCCCGCACAAGGGGATTACCAGCAGAGATTTTGTCCTGGTGCCGTTGGAGGAAATGGAACCTGATCTTATTCATCCTGAATTAAAAGAAAAAATTGCCGATATTAGCACTGGTCATTTGAAAAAAAATATAATCAGGAAAATCCCGGGAAAAATTATTAAAAAAGGTATATGAGGATTGGAAAATTCATCCGTAAAATATATTGCAGTAGAGGGAGTAATCGGAGCCGGAAAAACTTCACTATCGAGGAAAATTAAAGATAAATTGAATGCCGAGTTTATTGCGGAACAATTTGATGTAAATCCGTTCCTGGAAAATTTTTACTCAAATAGAAAAAGATATGCTTTTCAAACACAAATGTTTTTTCTGATTAACCGGTTTAAACAGCAGCAGGAGCTTAACCAGGAAAATCTTTTTACTCAGTATATTGTCTGCGATTATCTCTTTGAAAAAGATAAAATATTTGCGTACTTGAATTTGAATGAAGAAGAATTGAAATTATATGAAACTCTCTTTCCGCTGCTTGCAAGGAATTTAAGGAAACCGGATGTGGTTGTTTATCTTCAGTCAAGTATAGACAGGTTAATGTACAATATTAAAAAAAGAAACAGGAGAATAGAAAGAAACTTAACCAGGAGTTATATTGAAGAGCTCAGCGATGCATATAATCATTTCTTTTTCAGGTATAATGCAACTCCCCTGCTGATCGTCAATTCAACCGAAATAGACTTTGTAAACAGCGAAGATGATTTCAATGAATTGTTTATCCAAATATTCCGTGAGGACCGCGGTTTCATAGAATACTTTTCCGCCATAACCAGGTAATTTGCAGTTTAATCGAGGCTGTAGTGATACGTTTTATTTTATTTCTTTTGATTCTATTTATAGTTTACGGTGTGGTAAAATTTTTTTTCAAAGTTCTTACCGGTTCCAGGGGAACTTACGACAAAATGCATCAACCGAAATCTAAATATGAAAATGTTGAAGATGCTAAATATAAAGAGATAGATGACAATTCAGAAAAAAATGATAAAACCTGAATCCGGATGGCTAAGGATAATTTATTTTCAAAAATTATTTACAGGACCTGCGAAAGAATATTATCGGTTCCTGAAAACCCCAGCTTAGTTTTAGAAAATCCCGGGAAGTTTATAATAATCCGGCAGCATAACCAGTTAGGCGATCTTCTTATTGGGGTCTCGCTTTTCAGAGCAATTAAGGAAAGGTATCCTCATTCCAGCATAACGCTTATCGTCAGTCCTTTCAACTATCCGGGTCTTGTTAAAAACAGATTTGTAGATAGAATATTTATCTTTGATAAAAAGAAGCTCTTAAATCCCTCTTATTTAAAGGAACTGAAGGATATTTTAAGGGAAGAATACGATGCGGCAATAGTCCCGGTTGTTGTTTCAATATCTTTCACAAGCAATCTTCTGGCAAGGTTTGCAAATGCAAAAACCAGGATCGGACCGAGTTCTCTTGACGGAAAATATAACCGCAGCAGCTTTCTATTCGATAGAAGAGTTGTACTTGACTGGAGAAAGCATCCTGATTCTAACGTTGCCGAGAGAAGCCTAGATATTGTAAAGCCTTTTGGAATCAATACAAACGATTTTCATTCCGAAATTACTTTTGATAACGGCGACTTGTCGGAAGCAAAAGCTTTTAAAAAAGAAATTGGGTTAAATGCAAATGAGCTGCTGATCGGGCTGCATGTAGGTGCCGGAAAAATTCAGAACCGCTGGTCTTTATTGAAATATATTACATTAATTCAAAAGCTGAACGGAACTTATAAAGCAAAATTCTACCTTACTGGCAGCACATCAGATAATGAAGAATTGGAATATGTAAAAAGTAATGTAAGGATTCCCGTCAGCGTATTTATGAACAAAGAAATACCTGTTGTGGCAGCACTTATATCTATGACCGATCTTTTTATCTGCAATGATACTGGTATAATGCATGTCGCCGGTGCCACTAGTGTTCCGCAAGTTTCACTCTTCGGTCCTACCAACCCGTTTAATTGGGCACCAATCGGTTCAAACAAATATTTTATACGCAAATCCGATTTGATCGATGATATTTCGGTAGAAGATGTTTTCGATATATGTAAATCGATTTTATCCGGCAAAAATAACGGGGAAAAACTTGCCGACTAAGCACATCGCCGCTATCAATCTCGGTTCAAATTCTTTCCATATGATTATTGCAGAAATAAATGAAAATGGTTCATTTCAAATTATTGACCGGAGAAGGGAGGTTATACGGGTTGGTTCTCACACAGATGAAGTCGAGGAGAATATTTCAAGAGAGGAAATAATAAGAGCGATTGAGATATTAAAAAAGTTCAGGCATCTGGCAGATCATTATGAGGCAGAAATAAGAGCCGCCGCTACAAGTGCAATCCGTGAATCTTCTAATGGAGAAAATTTTATTGAAAATATTTTTATTGAGACCGGGATTCCCGTTGAAATAATCAGCGGGAAAAGGGAAGCCGAATTAATTTTTTTAGGAGCGGTGCATGCACTAAAACTAAACCAGAAAAAAGTTTTAGTATTAGACATCGGCGGAGGCAGTACGGAAATTATCCTTGGGAATATGAATCAAATTATTTTTGCCGAAAGCTTGAAAATCGGTGCTGTAAGGCTTTCGAGAAAATTCTTCCCGGAGTTCATCATAACTCCTGAAAGCATAGAATTATGCAGGAATTATATTGATGCTGAACTGTCAAAAATATATAATAAAGGTTCTGCTGTATATGATTTAGCAGTTGGCGCATCCGGAACAATTTTATCTGCGGCCTCTACAATTTATTTCCAAAAATATAACAGGTTTCCGGAAAAAATAAACGGTATTCAATTTTCTTCTGAAGAACTAAAAGAATTATCCGGAAAAATCCTTTCTAAATCTCCCGTGAAAGAAAGATTACAAATACCGGGGATAGAAGAGAAAAGGGCTGATGTTCTTCCGGCAGGATTATTAATCCTGAATAAATTATTTAAGCTGTTTAATATCCGATCCCTGATAATTTCAGAGTATGGTTTACGAGAAGGGATGATAATAAATTCTCATCAATATTAAATCAATATGAATTTTAATTCAATTCTTTGAACTGTACTTTTTATCACTTTCTAAGATTTTCCCATTGAATTTTTTTCTGAGTAGAATAAATTAAAACTTCTATTTTATAAAAAAATTTAAAAGGAGGTAAAAGATGGCAATAAAGGCAATTCCCGAAGGTTATCACACGGTAACACCTTATTTAATCGTGAAAAATGCGGCTGATTTTTTAATTTTTCTGAAGAAGGCTTTTAATGCAAAAGAACAGGGGATACATAAAAATACAGATGGAACAATAATGCATGCTGTAACCCAGATTGGAGACTCATTTATAATGCTTTCCGAAGCAACGGAAAAATATCCTGCAATGCCCTCTATGATTTATCTATATGTGAAAGATACTGACGAACTGTATAACAAAGCTGTTAAAGCCGGTGCCGTTTCTGATATGGAACCTCAGGATATGTTCTGGGGTGACAGGAATGCTGGAGTTAGAGATCAGTTTGGAAATTACTGGTCAATTGCAACACATATTAAAGATGTATCTCCCGAAGAAATGGAAGCAGGCATGAAGGCAATGATGAAAGAAAGCGTATAATATTTCTAAGAAAAGCAGAGACACTTTATTGCGTCTCTGCTTCTTTAAAAATTAAAAAGTTAAGATTTTTTTTTCGTGTCTAAAAACTTCATAATTGATGCTGCAAGTCCGTCTAATGAACCGTTTCCACCTGCAACAAGAATATCCGGCATTATTTTTTTATCACCCTTTATAACAGCATCTATAGCATTTACTAGAGTTATGCTTTTGGCACGGGTTGAGATTTATAGAAGCATATAGGGTGAGAAAAAATAGATTAGATAACAGTAGATTAGATTAACATATTAGAATCCTCCGTAAATTTTTTTTTTACGGAGGATTAAAAAAATTATTTAAGGCAGAATTGAATCTTCTTCAATAGGCTCATTAGTAGAGACTGTGGTATAAATTGTATAGTTGCCGTCTATAAAAGTGCTGGAATATAAAATTAATATCTTCGTTCCGGCATCTATATCTACAACTCCGGTTATATCACCTTCTGCTGAAGACTCTGTGGCATTTGCAGGTATTTCAAAGGTTGTTGTATATTCAAATTTACCCTTCGGTAATTCTCTTAAGGTTAGTACTTGCTCACGGGAACTGGCTGCAGGAACTTTATAAACCTCGCCTCTGAAGTTAAAATGTATCTCCCCCCAAGCAAGATTTCTTAATTCTATGCTATTATTTACACTTGAAGAGCATCCTAATCCGAAGGAAAACAGCAGGAGAGAGGAAAATATTAATAGTTTTTTCATAATTGTTCTCGAAGTAATAGTTAATAAAACTATGGATTTTGAACAAGTATAATGCCACCTAATTGCGATTTACAATGGCATAAATATTTTATTTTTTAATTCAACATCAACAACCTAAATAACTTTCATGTAGAAATTACCTTATTTATCCGTTTTTATACCCACTGATCTTTTGCTTAAAAATTTTCTTGACGGCAAATTTAGAGGTCAATATCTCTGACCTAAAAGAATTAGTGAACAGCACAATAATAGAAATTTTCTTTGTAAATCTTATTTTTTTCTTGACTTTAGGGAAAAAATTCCACAAGTTTGGGGCAAATTGTGGGGAATTGTGGTGAATTATTCCAAAAGGAAACTCTATTGTTTAAAGGTCAGTTTTTATATTCAATAGATTCGAAGGGAAGAATAAGCATCCCTGCTAAACTTCGAAAAAACTTCTCTCCCGGCGCAAATGACAGCTTGGTGATGACTCAAGGTTTTGGAACCTGTATCGATATTTATCCTTACGATCAATGGCAGCTTATTGAAGAGAAACTGACAAAGTTAAATCAATTCAGACCGAAAGATGCTATGTTTATAAGGATGTTCCTTCAATTAGCCACTGAAGGATCCCTCGATTCACAATCCCGGATTTTAATTCCTCAAAATCTGCTGGACTATGCAAAAATAGAAAAAGAAGTCTTAATACTCGGTGCGCTTAAGAAAATTGAAGTCTGGAATCCTAAACTGTACGAAGAATATTTGAAGCAGTCAAAAGAGACATATGAACAAATTGCACAAGAAGTAATGTCATTATGAAAAATTATCATATTCCGGTGATGCTTAATGAATCATTGGAGCTGCTGATTACGGATAAAGGAGGCGCATACTTTGAAGGAACTGCAGGTTTCGGAGGACACACTTCGGAAATTTTAAATCACATAAATAAATCAGGAAAGCTAATCGCGACCGATATAGACAATAATGCGTTCAATTATTTAAAAAAAAAATTTCAATCTGAAAGCAGGTTAAAACTTTATAATTTCAATTTCGGCCAGATAGATATTATTGCAAAAATAGAATCGGAAAAGTCTTTTAGAGGAATATTTGCCGATCTGGGGGTATCATCATTTCAGCTTGATGAACCGGAAGCGGGCTTTACTTACAGGGAAGATGCAAAGCTTGATATGAGAATGGATAAAACCAGAGTCATTAATGCAACAGATATCATCAATTCCTTTTCAGAAGAAGATCTTTCGAACATTTTTTTTGAATATGGAGAAGAGAGAAATTCTAAGAATATTGCCAAAAAAATTTTCCAGAGGAGGACCCAAAAAAAAATTGAAACCACAGGAGAGCTCAGCGAGATAATTCGGGAGATTACTCCAAGAAGATTTCATTTTAAAACTTTATCAAGAGTTTTCCAGGCTTTGAGAATTTTTGTAAATGATGAACTCAATACATTAAGATTATTCCTGGATAAATCCGTAGAGCTGCTGGAAAAGGGCGGCAGAATCGTAATTCTCTCTTATCATTCTCTTGAAGACAGGATCGTAAAGGAAAAATTCAAATATGAAATACTCAGCTGTATATGTCCTAAAGATGTTCCTATTTGCACCTGCGGTAAAGTTCAGCGACTTAAAATATTGACTAAAAAGCCGCTTACTCCTTCTGATGATGAAGTAAAAAAAAATTTCAGATCAAGAAGTGCTAAACTGCGGGCAGCTGAACGAATATGAAAAAAAGTTTTAAACCCTTTATTGCATTGATCCTGCTGACTTTTATCGGATTGACTTTTTTGATTCTTTCGTATGTCGGGATAAAACTTGAATGTGAAATGCTGATTAAAGATAAAGTTTTAGCTGAAGAAAAATATAATTCAAAAAAGAATTGGCGCGTTAATCTTGTTGCTCAGATTCAATTTCTAAGCACCAAGGAAAGAATTGTGGAAATTGCAAAAAACGAGCTTGGAATGATCGAAAAAACCGATTACGATACAATACTTATTGTAAGTAAAGATAAAATACAGAGAATAGCTGAAATACTGGGCCAGGAACATGATTAATTCAAGAGCAATTATAATTATAATATTCATTCTTTTGGGTTTTACTCTCATAATTTCAAAGCTTGTGGAAATCCAGTTGGTTAATCATGAAGAGTATAAATATGCTGCCGAAAAACAGCAGACAAAGCTGGAAAAAATCCAAGCCGAACGGGGATTGATCTATGATAGAAATAATACTCTCCTTGTTTATAACCGGAATGATATTTCATTCTACGTAGATTTAAGAATGATATCTAAAGAGGGAAAGGAAAAAATTGCCGGAAAGTTTTCTTCTGTCTTTGGTAAGAGTGAGAACTACTATAAAAGACTAATGAGTAAAAGGCCCGGCACTATTTGTATCGAGAAAAAAGCTCCGAGTGAAAAAGCTTTAGCTCTAAAAAATTTTAAAATACCCGGACTTTTTTACAGGGAAGATCCCTCCAGAATTTATAACTATAGCCGGTTAGCTTCTCATCTCCTTGGATTTGTAAATTATGAGTACAGGGGCGTTGCAGGAATAGAAAACAGTTACGAAGATATATTAAAAGGGGAAGATGGAATTAGATTGGTTGAAAAAAGTGCAATAGGGGATATGGTTACGGTCTCTGAGGAGGAAACAAAACCGCCTGTCGCTGGAGATAATCTTGTCCTGACAATCGATAAAACATACCAGCAGATAATTGAAGATGAGATCTTAAAAGCTTTGACAGATTATGAAGCGAATTCGGCGATCGGGATAATTATGAATCCCAATAACGGCGATATAATGGCTCTCGCTTGTGAAGCCGATTACGATCCTAATGATTACTGGGAATTCAGCGATGCTCAAAGAAGAAACAGAGCGCTTACGGATACTTATGAACCGGGGTCGACATTCAAACCTTTTGTTGTTGCGGCAATTCTTGATCAGAGTCTCTGCAGGGAAAATGAAATCTTTTTTGTCGAAAATGGCAGTTATAGATATAAAAATGTTTTTATAAATGATACACACAAAAAAGATTATCTTACCGTAAAAGGAATAGTAGAGTGGTCTAGCAATATAGGAATGACAAAACTTGTTCAAAGGATCGACAATAAAGCTTTCTATAAATATTTGCGTGGTTTCGGATTTGGGAATTATACTTCAATTGAACTGCCTGGCGAGGCAAAAGGTCTGCTTAAAAAACCTGACAGTTGGTCTTCAATAACAAAACCTTTTATGTCATTCGGCTATGAGCTTTCTGTTACTCCTGTTCAACTTATAACTGCATTTTCTGCATTAATAAACGGAGGTATTTTATATTATCCTCAGGTTATTAAAGAACAGATTTCCAGCAGCGGGGAAATTATTTTTGCAAAGAGACCTGTTCAGGTTAGAAAGATTATTTCAGCGGAAACATCTGAAAGAATAAAAAAGATCCTTACCTCGGTTGTCGAGAAAGGTACCGGTCAAAATGCGAAACTTGATTTCCTCAGTGCCGGCGGAAAAACCGGGACTACACAGCAATTAATCGAAGGAAATTATTCCAGCAGCCAATATAATTCATCGTTCATCGGTTTTCTTCCTGCTGAGAATCCCGAGGCTGTCTGCCTCATTCTTATAAATTCTCCGAAAATAGGAAAGTACGGCGGCTTGGTTGCGGCTCCTGTTTTTAAGAAAGTGGCTGAAAGAATTATTAAATCTATGCCGGACCAATTCAGAATATACTTGACCATTTCGAACTCATTTAATGAAAATGAGATAAATAAAATAGGAAACATAAAACCATCTGAAAATATTTTTGGAAATACATCCTCTGTTTCATTAAAGACCGATTATAAAGAGAATGATTACAACAGTGATGTATCCGAAATAAAAAGCTATGATGTTATGCCCGATCTTACAAACTATAATCTGAGAAATGCTATATTAATTCTGTCCAAGCTGGGAGTGGGTTTTAGAATAAACGGTTCGGGAAGAATAATAAGCCAGAGCATTCAGCCTGGACAAAAAATCCGTAAAGGCATTACCTGCGAACTCGTATGCAGAGAATCAGAAATTAACGGCACTGTTGTTTATTGATGGAATTAACTGAATTATTAAACAGCGTTCATGCAATTCAGGTTATCGGCGAAGTCCAAAGAAAAGATGTGGCAGGAATTTTTTATGACTCCAGGAAAGTTTTACAGAATTCTATTTTTGTAGCGGTAAAAGGATATAATATCGACGGGCATAAATTCATCCTCGATGCGCTCAATAAAGGTGCTATCGCAGTTGTTCTTGAAGATAAAAATGCGGTTCCCGATGAAATGTTCATTCATGAAAGCAAAGCAAAGATCCTTGTGCATAACAGCCGTGTTGCATTGGCGGAAATATCAAATTATCTTTTTAAAGAGCCCTCTAAAAAACTGAAGCTGATCGGGATTACTGGCACAAACGGAAAAACTACAACATCTTATTTCTTGAAAAATATTTTTGAAACTGCCGGATATAAAACCGGACTGATGGGAACCATAGCTAATTATATCGGAGATAAAAAAATAGAATCGAAATTGACAACGCCGGAATCAAGCGATTTAAATGAAATGCTCCTTACTATGTATAATCAGGGATGCAGGTATGCGGTTATGGAAGTATCTTCCCATTCTCTTGTGCTGAACAGAGTAAGCAGCCTCTATTTCAGCGGAGCCGTTTTCACAAATATTACCTCCGATCACCTGGATTTTCACGGGAGCTTTGAAAACTACTTTAATGCAAAAAAAATTTTGTTTGATTCTTTGAGTCCGGAATCAAATATAATATGTAATGCAGATGATAAAAACGGGAAGGCAATAACTAAAGATTCAAAAGCTAAAACTTATTTTTACGGCACTTCAGAGGATGCCGATATTTCGATGACAGATATCGGTTTTGATCTTCATGGTACATTCTTCAAAATATTTTATAGAAAAAAAATTTATAGTGTTGAAACTTCCTTAATAGGTGAATTTAATGCTTATAATGATTGCGCGGCATTCGCAGCTTCGGTCCTTGCAGGGATCGGTGAGGAGATCGCGCTAGAAGGAATTAGAACTGCAGGACATGTCCCGGGAAGATTTGAAGTAGTACAGAGAGGAAATAAAAAAGTAATTATTGATTATTCACATACTGCCGACAGTCTTAAAAAAGCGCTGCAGGCAGTTCATAAAATTAATAAAGATAAAAATCCAATTTATACTGTATTCGGCTGCGGCGGGAACAGAGATAAAACTAAACGTCCGGTCATGGGAAAAATTGCTTCTGAATTGAGCGATAAAATATTTATAACTTCCGATAATCCAAGGTTCGAAGATCCGCTTTTAATAATTAATGAAATAAAAGATGGAATCTCACAAAATAATTATGAAGTAATTGAGAACAGGGAAGAAGCTATAAAAAAATCAATTGAAAGCTCCGGTGATAATGCCGTAATTCTTATCGCAGGAAAAGGTCATGAAAATTACCAGGAAGTAAAAGGAATCAGGAATCATTTTTCCGATAAGGAAATTGCAGAAAAATATTTATTTAAATGAAAAAGATCAGATTAACCGTTGAAGATATATTCGAAATACCGACGGCAGTCATTTATAATCCCGATGAATTTAAATCGCTCGAATCGGTATCAATTGATTCCAGGAGTATCCCCAAAAAAGGATTATTTATAGCAATCAAAGGAGAAAAATTTGACGGTCATGATTTTGTAAACTATGCAATTGAGAATGGAGCCGAAGCAATTATGATTTCGGCAGAGAAATATGAAAAATTTAAAAAAATAAATATCCCCATAATTAC
>CAYSGP010000134.1:0-2629 GCA_964430095.1 uncultured Ignavibacteriaceae bacterium | reverse complement strand
TTCAGGCTGAGAGCTGGTCTACGGTTTTTTCTAGTTTTTTCAATCTGGAATTTCTCTCCGGTTTTTTTTCTCTTCCCTTTAAAGAATTTATTCCCTTACTTTCTTCATCAAGCTGGCTCAAAGGATTTGAAGGCCTGATCGCATATTTAAGTTTTATCGGAGCAGGTTTGCTGGGTATCTTCCTTCTCTTTTATTTCTTTAAGAATATATATAAATATTTTTCTACAAACTGGAATATAGTTAAATACTCTTACCTGATTTCAGCCGGGACTCTGTTCATCGTAGTTTTTTTCGGAAGCCGCTATTTCGGGCTAAAATTACTGAATGAATCGCCTGGATTTTACTATACATTTTTATATTCCATGACAATATTAATATTCGGATTAAGGCGGATCCATGTAAGGCCGACAAAATATATTAAAATACAAACTTGGACCTTAATTCTTATCCAGGTTTTCCCCCTTTTTATCCTGCCCGAAATAGTATTTCCTTTGCTGGGAAAACTCGGCGCATTAGGGGGAAAAAGCGGATTTATCCTTACACAGGTTTTTCCAAATGAAAGCTATTGGCGTTCCTATGGTTTTATTTTGGCATGGCCTCTTAATATCGGGAATTTGTTTGACGGCAATATCACTTTATTCTGGTTTATTTTTAGCATGATTCAGACTTTTGTATTTATTCCTTTTATTATCCGGTATTGGGGAAAAGGTGCATACTGCGGATGGATCTGTTCCTGCGGTGCACTAGCCGAAACATTAGGGGACGAATTCAGGACAAAAATGCCGCACGGAGCCGGACCTAAAAAAACGGAACTTGCAGGACAGTGGGTTTTACTTTTTGCTTTCATCATTACCTTTTTAAAATTAATTTCCGTTACAGCAGATTTCAATATCCCGTTTCTGAATTCTTCTATCGGTGCAATTGCGGGCAGCGGAAAAGAAATTTATGCGCTTGTTGTGGATATTATTTTTGCAGGCGTGCTTGGATTTGGGGTCTACTTCTTTTTAAGCGGGAGAGTCTGGTGCAGATTCTTCTGCCCCCTGGCTGCACTAATGCATATTTATTCCAGGTTTTCCCGCTACCGAATTTTTTCAGATAAGAAGAAATGCATTTCATGCAACATCTGTACAAAAGTATGCCACATGGGGATTGATGTAATGAATTATGCAAATAAAGGGATACCTATGAATGACGTTGAGTGTGTAAGCTGTTCAGCATGTATTGTGAATTGCCCGACCCAGGTTCTCTCTTTCGGATTAGTGTCCGAGACAGATACAGAAAATAAAACCTATAGACGTTTAGATATAAAAGGCTTTAATAAAGAAAATTGGTTAAGCGGGATGTGATATCTTAGGCGTTAAGAAATCTTTTATAAAGATCTTCCCTTTATAAATAAAATTTCTTCTCAGATAATCTTTACCGGATTATTCCTCTTTAATACTTTTCCCGACGACAGGAGAACGTCCATTTTTAATTTCTCCAGCCGTGTCTTAAGATTTATTGCAGCAGGAACTTCTTCACCTGCATTTAGGATTTTTTTGCAAATCCAAGATTAAAATCTTCTTCCGCCTCTTTCCCTCTGAGGTCTTGCTTCATTAACATTAATTCTTTTGCCTTTAAGCTCATAGGTATTCAGTGATTCAAGAGCCTTTTGAGCTTCAGCCTTTCCGGGCATTTCCACAAACCCGAATCCTTTTGATGTTTGGCTGAACATGTCGCGGATAATCTTTACACTAGTTACTCTGCCATGCTTGGAAAAAAGTTCTTTAAGTTCGTCTTCCTTTACATCAGATGCTAAATTGCCGACAAAAATATTCATTTGTTTTCTCCTTTATAATTTAATATTAAAAAAATTAACTATTCCGATGCAGTAATGAATTAACCTGCCCGGTTTAGATGCCACTGTATAAAAAAATAGGATTAGAAGGTGAGGGTTTAGGAAATCACTCTATCTTAAGTTTTTCTTCAGGACACTATCAATGTAGGTTATTTTAAATTCACTTACAAATTCTTTTATCAAGTGGAGATAATTCAAAATTATTGAAATGAATTTAAATAAAATTTTGAATTCTTTGGAATTGCTTTTAGTAATAAGAAAAAAATGAAAAAAAATATTTTATTATAGGATTAATGTTGTGTATATTTCGAACTTTCGAATAAAAAGTTCTATAATATCAATATGGGTGAAACTTCTGAAGATAAAAGGGAACAGATTTTAAAATCCGCCTCAATTTTTTTTGGTAAATACGGTTTCAGCAAAACTACCCTTGATGATATTGCGGGATATATGGGGATGAAAAAAAACTCTCTGTATTATTATTTCCCAAGCAAAGAAGCATTATTTGAAGAAGTAACAAAAGAAAAGATCTTAAGAATCTTTAAAAAAATTAATGATGCCGTTTTGCTTAAAGAAACTGCAGCAGATAAGCTTAGAACCTGTTTTGAAGCCGGCAATAGAGTTGTAAAAGAGGAGAACACACCTGAATTTTCAGTTCAAAGCATTATAGATATTCAAAATACAATTAAAAATTTCTATTCGGACTATACAAAAAAGAGTATATCGATGCTGGAGAAAATTATAAGCGATGGGACGGATAGCGGAGAATTTAAAAAATGTAAACCGGCAGAA